>CAZWZZ010000998.1:0-2699 GCA_964638395.1 uncultured Caldilineaceae bacterium | reverse complement strand
GGCCCTAAATGATGATAAGCCGCCTCGACTCTTTTCCCAACAATGACACCTTTCCCGCGCCCTGGCACCCTTTCATCCGGGGTGATGCTGCCCTGGAAGCGACGGGCGAGAGCCTGCGCTTTGTCAATACCGACACCCGCCCCGACCGTTACACCGATGCCCAACTGGATGATTATCAGGGGGTAGCCCGCCGCGATTTTTTGTGGCGACCGCCGCTGCGGATGAGGGTGCGGGCACGCTTCTCCCACCCGGCCGGCGAATTAAAGGGAACCGCCGGCTTCGGCTTCTGGAACGATCCGTTTATGATGACCGGCTGGCGCAGCCCGGCCCTGCCCCGGGTCCTCTGGTTTTTCTACAGTTCGCCCCCTTCTAATATGAAGCTCGCTGGGCAGACGCCGGGGCACGGTTGGAAAGCGGGCACGCTGGACGCTATCCGCTGGCCCTTTTTCGCCCTGCTGCCGACTGCGCCCCTGGCCGTGCCGTTGATGAACATCGGGCCGCTTTACCGCACCTTTTGGCCCATCGGCCAGCGAGCCATCGGCGTCAGCGAGGCCCTGCTGCCGGTGAGAATGACCGCCTGGCACACCTACGTCATCGACTGGCAGCGGCGGCGCGTGCAGTTCAGCGTCGATGGTCAAACGGTGCTGGACTGTACGACTTCACCCGGAGGGCCGCTGGGTTTTGTGATGTGGTTGGATAATCAATATATGATCGTCACGCCGTGGGGCAAGTTTGGTTATGGGCTGGTGGCCGGGCCGGGCCGGCAATGGATGGAGATCAGCGGGGTGGAGATCGAGCAGTTAGGGGCCGAGGCTAAGGAATGAGCCGTAAATAACTTGTACATTTCAAATCGTCTTTATCACCACCAGCGTCATATCATCGTGGGGGGGGTAGTTTTGGCCCCATTGATCGCTGATCGCCGCCACTTGATCCAAGATGCCGTCGGCTGTGGCTGAGGTGGTATCAAGATTGTCCAGGGCTGCCGTCAGCCGGTCGAAGCCCAGAAACTCGCGGGCCACATTGAAGCGCTCCGGCAAACCATCGGAGGCCAGCAGCAGCACATCGCCGGGGTCAATATCAAACTCGATCTGCTCATAGTGGGCCTCTTCGATGATACCGAGCGGCAGGCCGGAGACGATGATCTCATCGGCCACGCCTGACGAACGGAGGATGTAGATGGGGGGCATCCCGCCGCCACTGGCCCGCACCGTCACCCCGCCATTTTCTTTCTGGAGCAATTCCAACAGGAGCAGGGCCATATTGAGCTGCGGCCCCAGGTTGACTTTATTGAGGGTGCTGTTGATTTTCCGCAGCACGGTCAGCAGGTCGGTCTGTCCGGCCCCCATCAAGGAGGCTTTGGTCATCGACACCATCAGCCCGGAGGCCACCCCGTGACCGGTGGCATCGCCGATGGCCACGCGCAGGTGGCCGTTGCGACCGGCAAAGAAATCGTAATAATCCCCGCCCACTTCGGAGGCCGTTTCCTGGCGGGCGGCGATGTCCAGGAAGGGAGAGGTCGGCGGGTGGGTGGGCAACATCGACAGTTGGATGCGGCGGGCCTGCTCCAGCTCCTCCGATTTGCGTTCATTTTCAAAATTGAGGCGCTCCATATAGGCCATCTGCTGGTCACGTAGCCGCTTTTTCTCCAACGAGGCGTTGACCCTGGCCTTGAGCAGCACCGGGTTGAAGGGCTTGGGCAGGTAATCCTCGGCCCCCAATTCGATGCAGCGAACGATGCTCTCGATTTCATCGACGGCGGTAATCATAATAACCGGAATGTAGGAGAGGGTGGGGTCGCTCTTCATCCGCTCCAACACTTCATACCCGTTCATCTCCGGCATCATAATATCCAGCAGCACCAGGTCGAAGTCCCCCTGCGTGAGCATCTCCAGGGCTTCGCGGCCATCAACGGCCACATCGACGGTGTGCCCCTGGCGCTGGAGGCGACGGGATAACATATCCCGGTTCATCTCGTTATCATCGACCACCAGCAGATAGCCGCCGGTCGTTGTGTCATCCATTGGTGTCGACAGTTCCGGCGGTTTGCCAACAGCCTGGCCTGGGGGCGGCTGTTGGTTGAGGGCCTGGGTCAACAGGTTGCGGATAACCGACGGGGTGTTGGCCCACTCTTCGCTGCTGACACCGGCTGGTTTCGAGTCACTCATCCCTTGTATCAAGTCAGTCATTACATTTTGCCAAGTGCGCTTTTGATCTTCGACAACAGACGGGGCAATTCAACAGGCTTGGTGTCGTAATCATCACACCCGGCCTCGATTGCTTTGTCCCGGTCCCCGGCCATCGCGTGGGCCGTCAAGGCGACAATTGGGATCGACTGGGTGGTCGGATCGGCCTTGAGGCGACGGGTGGCTTCCCAGCCATCCAACAGGGGCAGGCTCATATCCATCAGGACCAGATCCGGTTTTTGGGCTTTCGTCATCGACACCCCTTGTTCCCCATCAACGGCGATCAGGACTTCGTACCCTTTCCGTTTCAGGCGGCGCGACAGCATGTCGCGGTTCATTTCGTTATCTTCAACGAGTAATATTCTGGTCACGTCTAGCGCTGATCCTTTTTTTATTCAAGCCTATATCCTTATAGCATAAAATAGGTAGATTTACCAACTTTATTCCGATGTTGCCTCGTGTACAGCAGTTCCCGATATGACCAGATTGGGCCAGTTTTAGCTAACTCTGGTTGTT
>CAZWZZ010000997.1:578-2700 GCA_964638395.1 uncultured Caldilineaceae bacterium | reverse complement strand
CCGTGGAGGATGGAGGGGGGCAGAGCGGCTACATCCTCTTGCATCGTTTGGACGAGCATTTCCAGCAAGCTCTCTCGGCAGGTTTCGGTATAAAAATGGTCGCCGTCGAACTGTCTCAGCTTGAAATCGCGGGCGGTGTATGTTTCCCAGGCCCACAAATCGGCCTCCTCCAGCAGATCATCCTGCCTGCCGCCCAACGCCGAGAGGGGGCAGGCCAACGGTGAACCATCAACGTATTGATATGTCTCAGAGAGTTGGAAATCGGCCCGCAGGGGGGGCAGGATCAGCGCGGTCAGTTCCTCATTTTCCAGCGCCTCAGCCGGGACAAGCCCCAGGCGGCGAATGACGGCCAGCAGTTCGTCGTCCGGCAGGCGGTACATAAGGCTCTTCGGTTTGGCCAGGTGGGGCGGTTTGTGGGCCGAGGCAAACAGGCGCAGCGGCAGGGGCAGGCCGGCCTGTTGCAGGCGGCGGACCACTTCATAACCAACCAACGCTCCTACGCTGTGGCCAAAGAAGGCAAAGGGTTTATCGAAGTAAGCGGGCAGGGCTTCGACAATAGCCGGAACCAGGTCGGCCATATTGTTGATGGGGGGTTCCTGAAACCGCCCACCGCGCCCGGGTAGATTGAGGGCCAGCAGTTCAATCGTACCGGGCAGGGGGTCGGCCCACTCGCGGAAGGCTGAAGGGCCGCCGCCACCGTGGGGAAAACAGATGAGTCGCCAGTGAGCCGCCGAGCGGGGCTGGGGACAAACAAACCAGGGTGCTGGGGTTGATGATGACATACGTGTATCCTCCTCAATTTGTAATGTTCCACTTGTCATTTATTCCCGGCTACCGGTCATTTGACACACATATTCAATGAGGCGTGGCCGGTGGCGAACCGGGGTCGAGTCTCGAAAAAGAGCGATCCGGGGGAGGGCGAGAACAATCATTATAATTTTGTCAAGAGTGGTTGCGGACGGTCAGCAATTCTAAATTTAGAGCCAGACCCTAAAGGTTTTGTCCCTAAAGGTTGTTTGAAAGCAGCTTCGTCACCGTAAACAGATCATTTTGTGCCTGATCTATGGAAACCTTTAGGGTCTTGTGCCCCATATTGAGAACTGCTGGCGGACGGTAGCGCTGTTGGCCGGGTCGATTACCGAGGCTAAAGGGCATTGCCATTATAAAGCAAGATGGTGTTTGTGGCAAATTTCACGTGTTGGTGAAACACCCCCTGATGATAATTTGATGTTGTCCGGCAAAGCCATATAATAGTGGCAGCCCTTACGCAACAGCAACAAGAAGTCCAAAGTTTTACTGGACGGTGGTTGAAGTCCAACAAAGTCTTGCCCTCAACCTTGCGAAAAGAGATCTGGTCGAAGCCCACGAACAGGAGTTGCTGGAACAGTGGCAAAATGCTCGCAATCATCAGCCGATAATTATCGTAGGATAGCCAACAATGACCAACCCCATCCCTCCCGCCCTGCGTCTGCTGGCCCATTTTTGGCTGGCAGAGGTTCAGGCCGATGATGCCGCTACCCTGGCCGTGCTGCCGGAACTGGCCGAGACGCTGCCGGATACCGCCTCGACCACGCTCGACCATCTGGCGGTGGCGTACCAGCGGCTCTTTGGCTTCAACCTGCCCCCCTACGAGAGCGTCTTCATCGACCCCTCGGCCATGCTGCAAGCCCCGGCCACGGAGCGGGTGCAGGCGTTGTATCGCCGGGGCGGGTGGCAGCCGCCGCCCGGAACCCGCAGCGGGGCCGCCGATCATCTCGGCCTGGAGCTGCTGGCTCTGGCCAATTGGCTGGAGGCAGACCGGGTTGATTTGAGCCGGCAGCTCCACACCCGCCATCTGGCCCTGTGGGGACCAGCCTTTCTGGTCACGCTGCGCCGTTTGCAGCCCCCCCCTTTTTACGCGGTGTTGGCCGATTTAACCTTTGATCTGTTGCTGTCCACGTTGCCGGACATCTCCGTGCCGCCCGAGGCGCTGTTCCCCGATTTGCCCCCGCCCCCCGTCTATCGCGGCAGCGACGAGCCACCTGTTGAAGACCCCCAACAAGGGCCCCCCCCCGTCGGGGCCGGTGGGGGGGGCCGGCGCCGCCGCCGGGGGCGTCGGGGGCCGCCCTGGGGCGCGGGTGTT
>CAZWZZ010000997.1:0-568 GCA_964638395.1 uncultured Caldilineaceae bacterium | reverse complement strand
CCCCCAGACTCTAACAATGGGCCATCCCTGCGCCACCTCAGCCGGCATCTGCTGACACCCCGCGAAGCCGGTTTTTTCCTGACCCGTGAGGATATCGCCCGCCTCAGCCGGCGGCTCGATGTGCCCGGCGGCGTCGGCGAGCGCCGGCGCATGCTGGATAGTCTGTTCCGGCTGGCCATACAGTATGATCTTTTGAACCCGCTGTTTGACCAATTGGGGCATATGGTATTAGAATCTCGACGTAACTATCAACAGTTGGCCGCCGACTATCCGACCTGGGCAAGGTATGAGCAGGCGTGGGAGGAGCGGTTGGCAGCTACGCAAACGGTCTTGAGAAAATTTAGGGCCTTTAACTAAAAGTTAGTAAGCCGATGGTACTGATCGAAAAGGCAGCGGCCTCGAATCCGCTGCACGTGTGGTTTGATCAATTTTTGACCTTTTTTGCCCGGCCGGTGCAGATTATGCGGACGTACCGCCTGGACAATATGCGGGCCGATTTGCTGGCCGGGCTGACAGTCGGGGTCGTGCTGCTGCCCCAGGCCATCGCCTATGCCCTCATCGCCGAGTT
>CAZWZZ010000996.1:0-2703 GCA_964638395.1 uncultured Caldilineaceae bacterium | reverse complement strand
CAGGCCATCGCCTCCAAGACCGCCATCCCCTGCGACTCGTGGCGGGAGGTTTGCAGGTAGAGGTGGGCCTGCCGGTACTGCTCCGGCATGCGGGGATACGGAATTGGTCCTCGCCACTCAATATTGGCTTGTAGGCCCAGATCAGCGGCCAATTGCTTCAACCGAGGTTTTTCCGGCCCATCCCCGACGAGATTTAGTTTGATGTTGGGCATGGTTTTTTTGACGAGGGCCAGGGTGTCTAATAAAAGCGACTGGTTTTTCACCGGCAGCAATGAGGCAACTTGGATAATGGAAGGCTGGGAGGGTGGGAGGTTAGAAGGCTGGAAGGCTGATTCTTGATTGCCAATCTCCCAATCTCCCAATCTCCCACCTTGCTCTCCCAATCTTCCAATCTTCCAATTGTTCGGTTGGAAACGTTGTGTATCCACCCCCAACGGCGCAAAACGTAATTTTTCTTTGGCCACACCATGCTGACGGCACAGTTCAAGCTGATAGCGGGATCCCGCCGTAACCATTGTTGCCCGGCTGAGGGCGTAGCCGGTAGTCAAACGGCGGACCAGAAAGCGTTGCGCCCCGTAGTCGATGTCGGGCAGGTGGGTCAACTCGCCGCCGCCGAGGCTGACGATGACCGGACGGCGGATGTTGAGACCGGCCACAACCGCTGAAAAACCGGCCTCATCGGCCCAGAAAGCGTGCAGCAGATCAAACGGCGTGCGTCGGTGTTGGGCGATGATGGCCCGGCTGGTTTGCAGCCAGATGTTGGCCGAAGCCAACCCAAATCGCTGCTCCCCGCCCAGCGCGTGATGGGTCAAGCCGTCGAAGCGAGTGACACCCCGCGCCGGGTAGCGTTGGCTGAAGATGTGCAGGTCTGCCTTCCGGGCTAACGCACGGGCCAACGTCAGCAGCGCCGGAATCGCCCAATCCTCAGCATCAACACTAAAGCCGGGGGTAATCATGGCAATTCGCATTAAAATTTATCTACGCTACTTTAGAAGTAAGACAGGAAAGGATTGTGAAAATCCAGGGTATCATCTATGGCACCGCCGCCCCGCGAGCGGTGGTGAAGAGCGCATACCATTCCTCCCGGCTGAGGGTGACGGCGTCGGCCTGGCAACTGCGCCGCACCCGCTCCGCTTTGGTCGTGCCGATGACCGGCTGGATGGGAGCCGGATGGCGCAGCAGCCAGGCCAGCATAATCGCCTCCCGGCTGGTTTCCTTGTCGGCGGCCAACTGGGCCACCAGCCGGGCCGTCTCCTGAACGGGGGCGGGGGCCTCCGAGGAGGGGTTGAACAGTTGGCCCCCGGCAATGGGCGACCAGGCCTGAATGAGCATATCATTCAGGCGGCAATACTCTAAAATACCCCCGGCCAGCCCGGACGGAGCGTCCGTCTGGTTGGTCATAATGCCTTCATTGAACAGATGGTTATGGAGCAAACTCAGCTCCACCTGATTGATAACCAGAAGTTGGTCAACAAAGCGGCGTAGCAGCTCGATTTGATAGGCGTTGTGGTTGCTGACGCCGAAATAGCGGACCTTGCCACTGCTGTGGAGAACTTCGAAAGCGCGGGCCACCTCCTCCGGTTCCATCAGCGCATCCGGGCGATGAAGCAGCAGAATATCGAGATACTCCGTTTGTAGCCGCCGCAGAGTGCCCTCGACCGAGGCGATGATGTGATCGTAGCTGAAATCATACCGTTGGGGATCGCCGGGGCGAGGATCATCCCGGAAACGGATGCCACATTTGGATTGTAGGATGATTTTGTCCCGTAGACCGGGGCTGGCCGACCACACCTCGGCAAACACGGCCTCAGATTTGCCGTGAGCGTAAATATCGGCGTGGTCGAATAGGGTGATACCGGCCTCATAAGCGGCCAGCACCACTTCGATGGCGGCCTGTTTGTCCGTCTCGGTCAAAGGGCTACGGTCCCAACCCCCGCCGATGTTCATACAACCATAAGCCAGGCGGGATACCGTCAAATTTGTATGGGGGATGTGATATTGTTGCATCGTATCTCTCCTTAGTTTGGGAACCAGCTTAATCTTCAATGACTAATGTCGTTTGCCGCCGGCGGTTGAGGGTCAGTTGGGTCACGTCGGGGCGAGCGTAGTGCCCGGCCGGATCGAAGTTTTGTCGCTCCTCCCGCACCCGCTGATGATCGAGCGTGGCCACGAGCAGGGTTTCTTGCTCGATAACCGGCTCGATCAGCCACTCGCCATCCGGTCCGGCCAGGCAGGAGCCGCCATTAGTTAAGAAATCCTCATCTTCTTCGCCCAAAATCTGCCGGAGATGGGGGGTATCGAGAGGAAAATCTTGCGGACGCATCAGGCCGGAGACAGACAGGACGTAGGAGCGGCTCTCTTTGGCGATGAAGCGGGTGATGTCCTCGGTGTTCCGCCGGCTGCCCGGCCAGACAGCCACGTGCAAATCCTCCCCTTGAGCATAGAGCGCGGCCCTCGGCAGCGGCATCCAATTCTCCCAGCAGTTGAGACCGCCGACGGTAAAGGCCCCCAACGGATGCACCCGCAAACCGTGTCCATCGCCCGGCGACCAGGTCAGCCGCTCCTCGTAGGTGGGCATGAGCTTGCGATGCACCGAGCCAATCTTGCCCTGTGGGTCGATGTAGACCAGGGCGCAGTAGAGGCTATGTCCGCCCCGATCCGCCGCCCGTTCGATGCAGCCCAAGGCCACCGCGATGTTTCGCT
>CAZWZZ010000995.1:0-2711 GCA_964638395.1 uncultured Caldilineaceae bacterium | reverse complement strand
TTAACACCCCTAATATCCTATTGTCACAAGCGGATAGGTTTTCTATACTGGAACTGTAGCTTTTATGGGCGTTCTTTAAAAAAATTCATCCGCATCAACTGAACCTGTTGAACCCTCTGCGACAGTGACCCATTCAGACTGACGCCTATCTACGAAGATTACCAAATGAACAGACAACCACACCGCCGTTCCACCAATCAAACCCCCCTGCCCTATCGCTTGACGGACGAACAGCTTCGTCTGTTAGCGAAATCCTCGCCTGCTTCCGACCCGCCGAAAAAGGGCCGCAGCCAGAGCGAGTTTTTTGTCTTGGGCGGTTTAGTATTCCTCCAACTCATCGCGGCGGTGGTGATTATCACGATTTTACGCCCCTTTGATAGTCAGGCGGGTAAAGGTGAAATTGCCTCGTTTGACGCCCCGGCTTCGACGGCTGATGTCAGATGGGTGGATGCGGCCCCACCCACGCCGGCAAGTATTTCGGCGGAACCGGTCGCGGCGGAACCCCCTGCTGAAGCCTCGCCCGGCGTTGCCGCCCCCCCGACCGCCGAACCGACAGCGGCACGGCCCCAGCCCGCTCCCGCGCCCCTCAAAATCCGGGGCCTGGAAATTACGCAGGGTATTCAGGTTTTCAACGAGCCGGAAAACCCGGCCTGCGACAGTGACCCCAACCGGCCCAACCATATCTTCTGCAACAATGGCGTGCCCCTGGTGGCCGGTCGCCACACGCTGCTGCGCCTCTATCTGGCCTGCGAGGGAGTGTGCCCGGCTGCCGATGTCGAGGTTCGGCTGCGGCTGACGAAAGCGGGGCAAGAGCCGCTGGTGTTGACCGACCGTTTCCCGGCGACCCGATTGCCCCAGGTCAGCCGCCTGTCGCTCGATGAAATCCGGCTCGATCTCGACCAGTCGCTCAACTTTAAACTGTTTCCCCCCCCGGCCTGGCTGGCGGGAGCGGTCACTATCGAGGTCGAAGCGGTGACACAAGCGCCCCCCGAGACCCCGGCCACCCTCAGCCTGACCAAAAATTTTGTCCCCCGCAAACCCCTGCGGGTGGCCTATCTGCCTATCCAATACCAAAACGTTCTCCCCGCCGCGTTGCCCAATACCGATCATTGGCTGCTGCGGCTCTATCCCGTGCCCGCCGTTGAGTATTACCGCCTGCCCGTGCCCGATTTGGTCTGGGACCAGGAGTTGAACAAAGGGGAGTTGCTCAACGAGTTACTTTATAATTACCTGCTCTTCACCCAGCACAATCCGTCCGAAACCTGGCCGGACCAAATTTTCGGCTGGCTACCCCAGGAATTTTATAACGGTGGCGCGGCTGACCCGGCCTGGTGTGGCAACTGCGCCGGGACGCAATCGGGCCGGGTGGCCTTCGGCGGGGTTCGCCCGGAGCTGGACATCGGCGGGCCGCGTATTCTGGCTCACGAAATCGCTCACAATTTAGGGGCGCAACACGCCTGGTCCCCCACCGCCCGGCAGGATAGCGCCTGTTTCAAGGCCGAGGGGGCCGATATTCAGGTCGATGCCAACTGGCCCTACGCCGAGTCCCCCCACATTCAAGAGGTCGGCGTCGATGTTTACAGCGACCCGCCGGTTATCTATGCCCCGACCTACTACGATCTGATGTCCTACTGCAACCAGCCCTGGATTTCCCCCCACACCTACCGCACCCTGTTTAATAGCCCCATACTACAGCCTGACAATGGCGCGGTCGCCTCCGCCTCTTTTAAGCCGGCGGGCGAAGCGCTGCTAATCAGCGGCCTGGTCTACCCCGATGGCCGCGTCACCCGCCCGGAGGTCTCCCGGCTGGAGCAGGGCCTCACCCCGGCGTATGGCCGTTTCACCACACCGGGGGATGATTACTGCCTCTCGCTCCGGGACCGCGAGGGGCGCCGGCTGGCCCGGCGCTGCTTCGAGGCCGGTTTCCTCAACGTCGAAACGGGCCTGCCCACAGCGGTCAGCCCCTATTTCCTCACCTTCCCGGCGGTCGAAATCAACGACATCGCCCACATTAGCCTGACCCAAGATGATGTCGAGCTGGTCACCCTGACCCCCAGCCCCACCCCGCCCGACATCCGCCTCAGGCTCCCCACCGGCGGCGCTACCCTGCGCGGCCAAACCACCATCACCTGGTCCGGCCAGGATGCCGACGGCGACTCGCTGACCTACGATCTCCTCTACAGCCCCGACGCCGGTCATAGCTGGCTACCCCTGGCCACCCGCCTGACCGGCACCAGCTACACCTTCCGGGCCGACCACCTCCCCGCCAGCGCCCAGGCCCTCCTGCGCCTCACCGCCAACGATGGGTTCCACACCACGGTCGTTGAGACGGAGACCTTTTTGAGTGTGGGTGAGTAGGGTATGGATGGATGGATGGATGGATGGATGGATGGTTGGTTGGAAGAATGGAAGGGTGGAAGGGTTGAAGAAGGGAGCTTCGGGTAATTAGTAATTAGTAATTGGTAATTCATAACGCGGCCAAGCCGCAACCAAAATTTTCGACAAGATTGACAAGATTAACAAGATTTTTGAATTTTTTCATCCTGTAAATCTTGTTAATCCTGTCAGATAATTTTCGGGTAGCTTTGCATATCACCGTGGACAGGACAAAAAGTCGCTTTTTCAGCGCGAGCCAAGTCCGTGACTTGGCGATTCCGGGCCGGAAACGCCAGTCACGGACTGGCTTTGCGCTAACCACGACGATTTGTAGA
>CAZWZZ010000994.1:0-2716 GCA_964638395.1 uncultured Caldilineaceae bacterium | reverse complement strand
GGCCGCTGGTGGGCGGTGATGTCCCAATTGGTCGCTTTCAGCACGATAGCCCAGCCATCCTGGATGAAGCCGCCCAGCAGACTCAACGCCAACTGGGGCTGCCACCATTCGTCATCAAACCGGTCGCCCAGACGCCGGGCCAGCCGGTGGCGGTAGTAGGCGATGCAGGCTTCTTTGGAAATGGGAAACAGAGCCGAATTGGTGCCCAGATAGCGGGCAATCTCTACGGCGGGGGGGGCCACGGCGGCCAGTTGCCAATCGAGGAGAATGGTGCGCTGCTTTTTATCGCGGCGAATGAGACCCTGGTTGGCGTGCCGCCAATCGCCGTGGATGAGGGTCAGCGGATAACGCTGTAGCGCCTGACAGAGCGGCGTCGGCTCTTCGACCAGGGCCGTCACGATTTCGACGACATCGGCGGGCAGGGTCGTTTTGACCAACGCCCACCCCTCCCGGATGCGGTGGGGCACGTCGTCACTCTGCGCCCCTTCGCTCTGCCCCGTCTGGGGACCGAAGACGGTATACACCTGGCAGGTGGTGCATAAATTCAGGCGGCTGTCGGACAGGGCCGGATCATCGAGAAAGGCAGCGTGCATCGCCGCCATCGAGTCCAGAAAAATCTGGTTATGCAGCTTACGGATGGGAGCGTAGGGCAGCATATAAGAAGTGACATCCTCCATCAAAATGGCCCAACCCCCCCCATCGCGGGCGCAGGCCACCACCCCATGCGCCACCTCCGGCGGCAGCCGATCAAACAAACCATACTGCCACAGCGCCACCGCCCGGCAGTGATGGTCATTCGTGACCCGCATCTGCCAATCCCAGGCCAGCGACACCCGCTTGAGGATGTAACGCGGCCCCTCGCCGTCGTTGGTCTCCACGGCCAGCAGATGGCTACCCGATTTGTTATAGAAAGCGGTCAACGGGCGGGTCTGGATAACGCGGATTGGTTCGCCGGTCAGCTCGCTCAACACCGTGGGGGTCAGCATGGCGTCGATGGTGGGGTACAAGGTATGCTCCATAGGGGAAAGAGATTGGGAGATAAAGAGATTGGGAGATTGGGAGATTTTGAACCAATTACTGATAACCAATCTCCTAATCTCTAATCCCCCAATCCCCTATCTCTCTACGCACTCCGATACAACTTGGTCAACACAAACTCTTCGTGGCGCAGCGCCTCGGCAGCGGTCAGGCGACCGTTGACGTTGCGGGCCATCATTTCCATCACTTTGTCGGCGGCCTCATCGAGGGTCATCTCCAACCGCAGCAGGTCGGTGATGTCCACATCAAAATGCTCTTCCATTGTGCTATAGGTGAGCGGGTTGGCCGTAATTTTCATGACCGGGATGATGGGGTTGCCGATGATGTTACCCTGGCCGGTGGTGAAAAAGTGCAGCACCGAGCCGCCGGCGGCGCACAGCGTCACCATTTCGGCGGCGGCGCTGGAGCTATCCATAAAGTGCAAGCCGGGCGCGGTCGGCTCCTCGGCCGGCTTGAGGGCCGACACCACTTTATTGCGGCCCATTTTTTCCACGTTACCCAGCGCCTTCTCCTCGATGGTGGTCAGCCCGCCGCGAATGTTGCCCATCGTCGGCTGTGAGCCGAGCAGGTTGGCCCCGGTGCCGATGATGAAATCCTGGTAATCCTGGAACAGCTTCATAAAATCGGCCCGGACGTCATCATTGATGCACTGGTCGGCGATTTTGTCCTCCGCGCCGGTCACCTCGCTGGTTTCACCAAAGATGGCAGTGGCCCCGGTGGCCAGCATCCGATCCAGCACCCGGCCTACGGTCGGGTTAGAAGCCAGCCCCAGCGTCGTGTCCGACTCGCCACATTTGGCGCTGACCCACAGCTCGCCCAGTTCAATCGGCTCCCGCTGTAGCTCGGAGGCGTATTGGGTGAACTCCATCGCTTTGCGGGCGGCCATCTCAATGGTTTTCAGGTCGCCGTACCGCTCGATGCTGAAGGCAGCGACCGGCTTGCCGGTTTCGGCGATACCGTTGGCGATGCGCTCCGTCCAGCCCGGCTCGATGCCGATGACGATGGCGGCGGCGATGTTCGGGTTGCGGCCCGTGCCGATCAACGTATCGAAGGTTAGCTCCAAATCCTCGCCGAACTGCAAGCGGCCATAGGGGTGGGTCAGGGCGTAAGTGCCCCGGATAAGCGAGGCTACCCCCTCGGCGGCGGCGTTGGAAATGTCATCCACGGGAATAATTAACACATAGTTGCGGACTCCGACGCGCCCGTTCTCGCGCCGGTAGCCGGTTAAGTTTAAGTTATCCACTGATGCTCGCCTCCCATCGTATGCTTCTGACGTTTTGCGTGTGAACGTGGGCACCTTTGGCGATGGCTTTCGTCGTCATCCCAATGGCCCGACCATACTTAATCACTTCATACCCTTCGGCCATATCCTTGAGGGCAATCTTGTGGCCCAGCGGAATATCCTCCACCGCCGTGACCACGCCCATATCTTTCCCTTCCAGCGTCACCGTCTTGACCTCGTCCCCTGTGGAGACATCGGTGATGACGACGGCGACGTCATCGACATCTTCGTGCAGCAATGCACCGTGTGCCATATTGTTGAACCTCCATTGACTAAATTAATGTAACGATTTATCAAAATAAAACGTAAAACGTGAAACGTAACGTATTCTCAACACATCAATTTTCGCTCAAAGGGGATTGCCAAATCCCCGTTTTACCTGGTCACGATGCTCCG
>CAZWZZ010000993.1:0-2724 GCA_964638395.1 uncultured Caldilineaceae bacterium | reverse complement strand
CATCGTGCATATTTTCGATCATCAAGACATCGATGCCCGCCTCTTTATAAATCCGAGCCTCTTCTTTGGCCTTGCCGATAATTTCAGCCATCGATCCTCGAAATTTCGGCGTGCCCGGCAAGGCATCAACGTGGATCATGCCGATGATGGTTTTGCTATTTTTTAGAAAATTTTGAACTGTCATCTCAGCCATCATTGGTTCCTTGTCGTGTTGATTGGTGTGACCGGAATTTTACTCCCTTTCTGATTGGGGAACAAGTCTGTATAGCTTTTACGAGACCCCCACCATCGCCTCAATCGTTTCAATCAACGGCGTTGGGTAGACACGTAGAATCAGGACGGCCGCCCCGGCCAGCATAAACAACGCGCCGATACTGAGGCCGTGGGCAATCAATTGGACGACCGTGCCCTGGAGGGCCAGCCCGTTCTGGGCAAAAACCCCCAGCAGCACAAAGCCCATATGGCTGACGCTGGTGTAGGCCACCAGCCGCTTGAAGTCGGTCTGGGCAAAGGCCAGGCTGGCCCCGTAAAGGGGCGGTGGATGTCGATTGTGACCGCCGATACGGCGGCCCGGCGACGAAAGGTATGCTTGAGAACGGTCCAGATGGTTCTGAGGGAACTGGGCTTTGGATGTGACTTCTTCCTTATTGTTGAGACTTGGCCGTTGCTTCGGCCAGCGACCCCGGCTCCGGTCCTTCGATGATGGGCAAATCGGAGCGGTTGCCCCACTCGGCCCAGGAGCCGTCGTAGCCCCGCACGTTGTCGAAGCCCATCAGCCGCAGCAGAAAGTAGGTGTGGGCCGCCCGCCACATTGTCTGGCAGTAGGTGATTACTTCCTTGTCCGGGCTGATGCCTTGAGCGTCGAGGAGCGCCTGAATCTCAGCCGCCGATTTGAAGACCTCGACGTCATCATCCCGCAGTTCGGCTTGCCAATCCTCCTCGGTGACGTAGGCCGTGTCGCCGCCGGTCAGCGTCTCCAGCCAGACCAGATTGATCGCGCCGGGGATGTGCCCGCCCCGCTCGGCCAGTTTGACCTCACCGGTGTACTCCTGCGGCGAGCGGGCATCGACGATGACCACGTTGGGGTCATCCAGTCGTTCCAGCACCGCTTCGGCGGTCACCAGCTTGCTTTCATCCAACATGCCGGTGTATTTGGTGGAGTCCACCTCGACCAGCTCGGTTGTCGTCTCGCCACTCTCGGCCAGCCAGGCGTTCCAGCCGCCGTTTAGCACCCGGACATCTTCGTGGCCCAACAACTCCAGCGTCCAGAAGAGCCGTCCGGCGTTCATCATGCCAAAATTGTCATAAATGATGGCGGTCATGCCCCGCACCAGGCCGGCCTCGGTCAGAGCCACCTTGACTTTGTCCCGGTCAAACTCCAGGGGCACGCCGTCGATGGTCGAGGTGACGGCCTCGATGGGAATGTTGACCGCGCCCGGAATATGTCCCTCGGCAAAGGCGTCGGGGGGCCGCATGTCGATGATCCGAATGTCGGCATTATCCGGCTGGGTGGCCAGCCACTCCGTCTCGACCAGCAGATGGTCGTTCGGGTATTCCGCCGGGGCGGTCATCTCGCTCTGGCAGGCTCCCAGCAGCAAGCTCAGGAGTAGGAGGAGGAACGTAGTTTGCAAATACCGTGAAATTTGTGAGAAATTCATACTGTCTCCCGTCGGTAATGTGTCCCGAATATTCAGTAGACCGGCACGGCGTCGGCCCGCCACACCTGCCAATAGTTACCAATGCGCTTGACAAACGTCTTGGGCTTCTCGACGTAAATTCGCTCACCCAGTTGATGGGCCGCCACTTTGAGTTCGGCCTGCCACTGAGTCGCGGCTTCAACCAAATCTTCCATATCGCTTTCACTCTCGAACAGGTTCGGGCGGTCGAGCAGCAGGTGGCGAAACTCGGCCAGATCGTGATTATCGCCCAGATAGTCGGCCAGATCGTGGGTTTGATCGGCCAGCTCATCTAACAAATCAGGCCATAGGCTTTTGAGAATCCGAGTGTGGTACCATAGATATTTGACCCGCTTGCGCCATTCGTGGAAATTTTCCGGGTTGGGGTTGGCATAGGCCCTGGATAGCCTCTTATACCCCCGTTTGTACACCCGCTTCAGCCCGTCAGACACGGCTGAGAAGTCGTTATTTTCGATGGGCCACCCGGCCACCCGTTGGCGGGCCTTTTGAATGGTGTCCGCCACCTCGTCCAACGCTTTATCGTGGTCGAGTATTTGACGCTTGAGAGTCCCATGCTCGGCCACCAGTTTCTCTCGTAGTCCGGCATAGCGCTCTCCATCCAGGTCATCACTGTACCGTTCGGTCACCTTATCCACCGTTTCGATCATCACGTAACTGTCACGCACGTCAGACAGCCGCCGACCGGCGTCACGATAACATACATTTTCCCGTTTATAGACATCTGAGCCGACCTCATCCCGCACCAGGCGCAACACGGCCCGGACCTTCTTAAAACGCTTGCGGGCGTCGTGGACAGCCTCGTCCGGCCCTTCCGGTGTTGTTGTCAGTTGCTCAAGCGCTTGATCAATTTGTTCTCTGGCAATCCGTTTGATACCGGCGGCCAGAGGTTCTCTTGGTTCTAAGCGATAACTCATCTTATAAACCTCCTTTTGTACTCAGCACGGTCACAAAAAATGTAACTTTTGGCTTTTGGAACAGGACGCAGATGAACGCTGATAAACGCTGATTTTTAAATTTATCTGCGTGA
>CAZWZZ010000992.1:0-2725 GCA_964638395.1 uncultured Caldilineaceae bacterium | reverse complement strand
TCAGTGACAATCTGTGTCCATCCGTGGAGCCTGGAAGGCTTTTAAAACAGTCTCTTAGGGGAAAAGGGGGGGGGTTGGTCAAAGAGTCCACTCTCACCCCTGAACAAGACCCTATTTTTGTCATGGAGGTGTCTATAGTGGGACGCAAAATCAATGAAGCGCGGTATGCACCCGGATCATAATACCCCGGATGCTGAATAGTGGAAATGAGCCGCCCATCGCGTTCCTTTATAAGCCGTTCTAAACCGTTATTTTTGACACTCGATCATAATCACCGGGGAGACTTCAAAGAAAAAGTCCCAATAGCCCGGACCATCCTGCTGTTCGACATCGGGTGGCAGTTCCAATTTGTGCCAATCGACCGACCTGAACCCGGCGGTGGTCAAGGCCCAATTGTATGAGGCCCGGCTGAGGTAATTGAAGTCGAGTTGCATCCGGTCATACCCCATATCCAGCGTCAAATTTATCGAAGCCCCTTCTTCAAACGACTCCGGGGGCACGTAGCTAAAGCCATACGGTTTGAAAGCGTCGGGCCGTCTGGCTCCCTCGCCGGCGTTGTCGTTGATGGCCACAAAATGCTGACCGGGTTTCAGATTGTCATAGGCCGTCCGGCACATTTGGAGCAGGTCCTCTCTGGTGGGGGCGTAATTCAACAGAAAGACGGCGGTCACCAGATCGAAATCGCCGATTTTGCCCATCGTTTGGACCGAATCGTGAATATATTCGATACCCAGCGGTTCTTTGGCTTCTTGCTCTGTGGCTAAGCGGATCATTTCTTTGGACACATCCACACCGACCACCCGTTCAGCCCCCGCTTGTTTGAGCTGGCGCGTATTGAAGCCCTCGCCGCAGGCCAAATCCAACACCGCCTTGCCGCTCAGGTCGCCGAGTTGCCGAAACAACGAATATTCTATGACCCGAAAAACCGATAACCCTTTGGCTTTTTGGTATTCGTCCGCAATGTTATCATATTGCTCTGTCATATTTTCTCCTCAGAAATAGTATTACCGCGAGATTTTAAGTAGTTAGGAGTTACGCAGTTGAGCGACAAACGCAGCCTGAGTAGGCGGTAGCCGTATCGAAGGGTGTCGTTTGGAGCGGCTGCACCCCTCGATACGCCCTTAAGGGGCTACTCGGGATGCGAACTGCGTAACTCCTAGTAGTTTTCAACGCTAAGGTATCAACTTTTTTCGACGGGATTAACAGGATTGACAAGATTTTTCATTATTTCATCTGAGTTGGGGGTTTGGAGTCGAGGCTTCAGCCGGGAATTGGTCGCAAATTTAAGGGAGTGAATTATAAAGCGAGTTTAGGAAAAAACAAAAAGCCCTGGTTGTCTGTGGGCTTTTTGGATCACTATGTTATGTTATCACTACTCCGCAATAAAATGCTCCAAGCCGGTTTGTAACCCGCGGTCAGAGGTCACACTCCTTCGAGCTTTGTCGTTGCGGTCTACTAACGAGGTAAATCTATGGAACTGACTGACAAAACTATCATCATCACCGGGGCCAGCGCCGGTATCGGCCTGGAAATCACCCGCTCCCTGGCCGAGGCGGGGCAAATGTGGTGATGGCCGTCTGAAATTGACTGCGGACACCTTTATTTAAGGTCTTGAACTGCGTCAGTCATAACCTATTGGTTCAAACAAGGCGGCGTGAGTATCCGCTCGATGTGCTGGTCGAAAATATTTTCGACCAGCACATTTTGTTTTTATTTGTTGCGCTCGTTGCAACAGGCACCCCGTATGCTGGAGAAAATTCAGGGGCGATTGTTGCCGTAACAGCAACACCCCTCTTCTACGCTGTAGACATCTTACCAATTTTTTCATGGAGGTGTCTACAGTGGGACGCAAAATCAATGAAGTGCGGAAGGAAGCCGTTCTCGAAACAATCAAGGAGCATGATGGTCAGTTGCAAAGTGCAGGGGTGGCGAAAGAACTGGGCTTGCATCCGCAAGAGGTGTCGCGGGTGCTGGCCTCGCTGGAAGATGATGATGACAATGATACCTATTTGTATGAGGATGATAAGGGCTTTTTGGGTATCTTCAAGTGGTGGTGACGAATTTCAAATTTTGGACTATCCACCACTACCAGACTGCGACTTACAATTTGTTGAAATTCCGGTAATTTGGTCGGCAACTTCTTGGTCAGGTTGAGTTCTACTTCGGTAATGGCTTGGGCTGAGGTCATGGCTTTGATCAGGGTGATTTCAGCCATACGGAGGATAACATTGCTGGCGCTGTGTTCTGAAGGAGAAGCAGCACCGGCAAAGATGACATCGGCATCAACAAAAACGCGAAGCTCAGAGGCCATAATTTTCCGAGACGTACTTTTCTCGTTCCTCGCGCAGGGACTCCAGCAGTGCCTCTGTGGTCAATCCGGCTTCCAGACGCGCTTTTTCGATCTCTTGGCTCAATTCCTGCACCAACGGTTGCCGGGGCGTTAAGACCAAGACGCCTTCAACATCAACCAGATAGAAGGTATCACCGGGTTGGATATTGTATTGTTGCTGAATGTCAGCCGGCAGCATAATGGCCCCGTTCGGCTCAACTTGAATGGTTATGGTTGTCATTGACTTTTCTCCACCCTGTCTGAGTTAGGTTGAGATATTTTATAGAAGGCGGCTTAAAAGTTCAAATGTTGTCGTGGTTTAGAACAATGTATCAGCGGTGCAATGTCATTAAGTTAAGCGGGTAGCATCCTGAGTAAACCGGAGCGGAGCGGAGG
>CAZWZZ010000991.1:0-2736 GCA_964638395.1 uncultured Caldilineaceae bacterium | reverse complement strand
TTGTCCGGCCAGGCCCAGACCGTTTCATACAATTTCTGCACCAGGCCGGAGGAGATGTTCAGGCCCCACCCGCTCAAAATCGTGGCTAGGACGGCTACCGACGCCGGTTGTCCCCCCGGCAGGAAGGCCAGCAGCGTCGCCGCGCTCATCACGGCCAGGCCCCCGGCCCCCACGACTCTGGGCAGGGTCACTTTGGCGAAGAAATTTTTCAATTTGTGGGGTAGCTGTTTCAGTGGGTTGGTCATGGTGGCTCCTCTACTCCGGGTAAAAATAGTATAACCGAAGTTAGAGTTTTTTACCAGGAAGGGGATGTGTTGGGAATATCTCAGATTTGGACGGATCGCCTCCGCAATTGGAGCCATCTAAAACGTAAAACGTAAAACGCGAAACGTAAAGCCTGTTTAGAGAGCAAAGACGTTACGTTTTTCGTTTTACGCTTTACGGAGGTTTGCACAATTATTTTTTTGGAAAAGCCTGAGACTAATTCTTTCCAAACTACCCCCGCCAACCATACGTCCCCTTCTTAACCGCCCCATAATTCCCATCCAGCTCCCGCGACAGCAGCAGCAGGGCGGCAATGCGCCGGGCCAATTGGGTCACTTCCTGCGCCTCAGAGCGTTTCAGCGAGCGGCCCAACACCTCGACGGCCCGGTAGGAGAGCCACTTTTTGAGGACGGGATAGCCCCCGGCGGTGTAGGCCCAGACCTGGGGCGGAATGTTGGCCCAGTAGGTGGTCTCGTTGAGGTAGACATCATAGGTGGTTTGACCAAAATAGCCATCCACCTGATCCAGGCTAAAGCCCAGCGTAGCCGCCCCCTTTTCGATGGCCGCCCGCTCCGCCGGGGTGTAGGGCCGCTCGACCATCTGGCCGGGGCCGGGTAGCGGCCTGTCGTTGCGCCCCAACCGGCCCCACCCGGCGCTGAGCGCCAACTCGTCAGGATCGACCGGCTCGCCATCCGCCCGGCTCAAGACGGCGATGATCTGCAAATCGGCCCTGGCCCGGCGGGTGGTCACCTCGGCCACGGTCACGTCGGGGTTGAGCAGCATAGCCACCTTGCGCCCCAGAATGGCCGACTTCCGCAGCCGCGTCTCGCTGTCCGGCAGGGGCACACGGGGCCAATTCTGGCGCAGCGCCCCGCTATTCTCCCGGCGGTAGGCCGGGGCGTGGAGGATGGCCACGGTGTGGTAAAAGAGGTAGGGCGTGCCACTCTCCATCTCCTCCAGATAGACCGTCGCCTTCTGGCTCAGGTTGGGCTGGAGCGCCTCCAGCTTGGGCCGGAACAGAGAGAGTTGGGTATCCTGCGGCACCAGATATAAAGGAAAGAAGCGGGAGACGCCCTGGCCGAAGCTGTCGGCGGGCAGGTTGGTGATGTAGCCCCGGTCGAAGTGGGCGGTCCGCTGCCGGGGCCGGGCCTCTAACCACAGGTTGCTGTTGTTGAAAATCTGCTGGGCATACGCCGGGCGGCTGTAGGCCAGCAGCGCCTGCTCCGGCTCCCAATAAAGCCAGCGCAAATCGAAGGGGCGGTAGCAGTAGCGGACCACCTGCTCCGGCAGAAAGCCCCGCCCCTGCAAGGCCGTCCGCACAGCCAGGCCGTCGAAGCGCCCCCGCTGCTCGACGGCCTGGGGCGCGATCTCCGCCAGTTGCTCCTGGCTGAGGGCCGGGTTGAAATAATGCTGCATCCGCTCCACCAGCGCCTCCCGGTCGATGTCGATCAGCAGGTTGTCCCGGTTCGTCTTCAGGCCGGGGAAGGAAACGGGAAAGATTTTCGGTAGCAGCGGCCAATCGAAATAATCGGGGGCCACTTTGGGCGGCATAAAAGGCAGCCCGGTCTTGGGCCGCAGCTTCAACGCTTCGTAAGCCTCCTCGGCCTCCTCGGTCGCGTCCAACAACTGCTGCCCCTTAGCCTCCCCCCACACATCCCGAAACTCAATCTGTTTGGCCTTCTTATGCTTGGGGCGACGCACCAGGGTGGTGATGGCCGTGCCGGTGGCTATCCCCCGCCGGTTGAGCGGCGTGGCGAAAATGCTAGGGTCGGGCCGCCCGTCCGGGGTCAGCTTGCCGTTGCGGTCTTTGTCCCCATTCAGGCAATCGACCCAAATCTGGTCGAAGGCTGTGGCATACTGCGCCCGCAGCGGTTGAAAAGCGGCCCCAGCCAGCCAGGTGTAGGGGGTCAGATAGCTGATGACCCCTTTCTTGTTTTGCTCGACGATCTGCCGCTCGGCCAGGCGCAGGAAGGGCAGGTAGGGCGCGGCTTGAGGGTCGGCCGGCGGCTCCTGCGCGGAAGCGGCGTAAGGTTTGGTCAGGTCGCGGGCCAGGGCCAGGGTCAAGCCGCTGATGGCGGTCGGCGGCGGCGTGCCCAGGATGGCCCCAAATTTTCGGCCCCGCTTGAGGGCGTTGGCCGCGTCCCGCTCCGTCTGAAAATCGGTCAGGGCCAGCTCGGAAGGCGTAACCGGCGCGTTCGGTGCTTCCCAGCCGGTCAAAGCGTTGGTCAGGTAGACGGCGGCCCGCTCATCATCGGCCACCGGTACGCCGAGCTGCTCCAGCAGCCGGGTCAGCCGCAGATGGGCGATGACGTAGGCGGCAGGCGTAATCTCAAAGCCGATGAAGCGGTGGGTGGCGGCCCGCTTGAGGCGGCGCAGACGGCGCTCCTCATCCTCATCGGGCAGCTCGGCCAGATGAGTCAGGGCCTCGATGAGATAGGTTCCGCTGCCGCAGCCGGGGTCGAGCAGATACAG
>CAZWZZ010000990.1:0-2737 GCA_964638395.1 uncultured Caldilineaceae bacterium | reverse complement strand
TTCCGCTCCGCTCCAATCACTCGGGATGCTTCCCCTAAAATTTGGGACAGACCCGATTTTGGGGTCACACCTTCCGGTACAGTCGATAGATTTGGTACAACGGGCCGTTGTAAACATAATCAAACGCGCCGATGCTCCGCACGATGTCGCCGCCGAAGCCCCGCTTGAAACGATAGACGCCCCACAACCCATCGTTGCGTTTCATAAATTCCGCTTCCAGCGTCTCGGCGTCGGCGTCGGGGATGCCCCACAGGTCGTAGCGGATACAGCCCCGCTCTTTGGCCCACTGCATGGCCGCCCATTGCACAGCATAGGTGGGCATCCGGTTCCGCTCTTCATTAGAAGAGGCCCCATAGAGATAGTAAGCATCCGCGCCGTGCCGAAAAACCATCAGCCCGGCCAGACTCTTTCCTTTATAGTCAGCCAGCAGCAGGGCGCACTGGTCGGGCGCGAACAGATCATACGCCGCCTGATAATAGGCTCGGCTGTGAACGCCAAAGTCATCCCGCTCGGCGGTCAATTGGGACAGCTCGTGAAAAAGGGCTACATCGTCGGCCTGGCCCGCCCGGATCGTAATCCCTTTCCTTTTTGCCAGACGAATGTTATAACGGGTTTTCTGCTTCATAGCCGCCAAGATGTCAACCTCGGCGGGAGACAGGTCGATAATTTGCGTGGTGCGGGGCTGGATGGTATCGGCGGGCGTAAACCCGGCCTCCCGCAGGCGAGCGATGACCATCTCGGCCTGCGGGTCGGTCATCGAGACATCCGGTTCGACTTTGAGAAAGATGGCCCCCTGCTGTCTGGCCTCGGCGTGGATGGTAGTCAGCAGCGCCTGCACCTGAACCGGATCATCCCAGGCCAGGAGCGGCCCTTTGGGGATGTAGGTGATGCTCCGGCCCAGCGGCAAGCGACGGAACAAAACCTGGGCTGACGCGCTGCCAGCTTGCAGCCACCGGGCGTCCCAGCCGAAACGACTCTTCAACTCGCCCCAGGCTGGGCTTTGCAGCAGATGGCCACTGGAATCAGCGTGGTGTTGTTCTTGCGCTTGGATTGTAGATGGTTGTAGTGTCATGGGGAAAATTATAGCACTTTTGCCGAGGGGGAGCGAACAAGGGAACTAAGTGTAAGACTCTATAAATCAAAATTTGAGCTTGTCCCCAATCATGTGCGGAGTATGTTGGCCGATATGACCAGGTTCCAAACCTTCTTTCCCCGCTTTCGGGATCACCAAATCTATGGGGGAATAGCCGCGCTGGATTTCATCGAGGTGGGACAAACGGCGTCACGCAACAATCCTCACTCTTTCGTCGGCGACCAACCCTTCGGGTACATACTTTCCACCAGGCCCTCCCCATCCCCGCCGGGACGGTACAGCCCCACGCCCAACGTAAAGCCTCGATGCCGGACGAGAACGTAGCCGGGGCCGGTGCAGGTTTGGCCCTGTGCAGTGGAGAGGGAGAACGTCTGCCGGTTGACGTAAGCCTCGGTCTGGCTCCGGTCGGCGTCGATGAGGTTCCGGGTGGCTACCGCGCCAAAGGCTTGAGCGGCGGCGGTACTCAGCTTGGGATATTTGATCCCCGTTTTCAACAACACCATCCCGATGGCATCGGGCGGCGGTGTAGCCGGTGGCTGATGCTCCGAGACGACCGCGTAGATACGCCACTTGCTCTGCCGGAAGAGGGTATAGGGTCGTAAATCTGCCTCCGTGAAGCCAAAGCGGTCAATCAGTTGAGCCAACAGGTCGGCCGGCATCGACGGATACGCAGCGGTGATGTCCAGGGGCGGCGTATCACGATTGTCTCGGTCAGTGGTCAATCGTTCCAGAACGGCGATGAAAAAGCCGCCGGTGTCATTCTGGTGAGGCCAAACCCGCAGCGCCCGGCGCAGCGAAGGATCGAACGTCCGGCCGGCCCATGTGGTCAAGCCTTCGGACGTGTCGAAATCATGCAGCCGGGCCGGCAGGAGACGCACGGCCTCCGGCGCTTCCCGGAGGATGGCATCAACGACGGCCTCATTCTCCTCCGGGGCGTAGGTGCAAGTGGCGTAGACGATGCGTCCGCCCGGTTTGCACAATTGGACCGCTTTTCGCAGCAACGCTTTTTGCCCACCGTTCCGCTTCAGTGAAATGGCCCGCCCGACTCGCTCCAAGACCCCCGGTTCTTTGCGGGAGGTACCTTCGCAGGAGCAGGGCGCATCGACCAACACCCGGTCGAACAGACCGGCTGTAGGAGGGTAGTTCGAACCATCATAAACCGTGGTCGTAATGTTCAACAGGCCGAGCCGCTCCTGCGTCTGGCGCAGCGCCTTCATCCGCCCGCCGTTGATGTCGTTGGCGATGACCGTGCCCCGGTTCCGCATCTGCACGGCGATTTGGGCCGTTTTGTTACCCGGCGCGGCGCACAAATCGAGGACGCGCTGACCGGGTTGAGGATCCAAGAAGAGAATGGGCAACATCGACACCTCCTCCTGAACGTGACACAATCCGGCCAGAAAGGGCCACTGTCGCCCCGGTTTGGCCTCGGCCGACAGCCGGAAACCACCAGGATGCCAGGGCAACGGCTCGATGGCGAAATCATCGGCCAGAAAGGTGGCCAGTTCCTCCGGCCTGGTCCGCAGCCTGTTCGTCCACACGCAGGTCGGCAGGGGACGCTGCAAGGCGGCTTCAAAAGCGGCCCAATCGTCAATCAAGGGCCGGTAGCGGTCAAAGGGGGTTAAATTCTGATGTGTTTTGGGCAAC
>CAZWZZ010000989.1:0-2738 GCA_964638395.1 uncultured Caldilineaceae bacterium | reverse complement strand
GTTCATCTAACATAGTCAGAATTGTACCACAAGCGACGGGCAATTATCAATTTTTTATGGTTCAGCAGGTCCAAGATTTAAATGATCCCAAAGTTGGATGATGAGTCAGTGGTCAGTTGTCCTTTGTCCTTTGCAACTGATCAGTGACAAATGGCAACTGACCCCAAGCTCGGATTTTTGGGATAATTATTTTTCTGGCACTGCCTAAATATTGACAAAGACGTAATTTTGAGGTACAATACTTACAGAATTACACGTAATTTGTAATTACCTTTCAAAATATAAATCAACGATAGGAGACAAACAATGACGGACCCAAAAAATGGTAATGGTACGGACGAACCGGTGGTCGAAGGCACGGTGGTTGAGGAAGAGCCGGTAGCTGACGATCCTACGGCAAAGGATAAAGAGAAAAAAATCAAAAGTGAGATCAAAGAAGGGGTGGAAACGGCCAGTAAAACTATCAACGAGGCTTTTAAGCAGGTGGAGAGCCTGGGCAAGGCGCTGGGCAGTGCCCTGCAAGATCGGGCCAATGTAGTCATGGTCCGGGTCAACAACGATAGCCTGCGCTACCTTGATATGCTGGTCGAGGCGGACATCACCAACAGCCGCTCCGAGAGCGCGGCCTTCTTGATTAACGAAGGCATCAAAGCCAATGAGACCCTGTTCAACAAAATTCGGGACATCACCGACCAGATCAGCTCGCTCAAAACCCAACTGCGGCAGGTGGTCGATCCTGAGGAGGAGAACGTAGCGTAGTCACAGCAGAACATTAAATTGTCAGAGGAGGCTCATCAGCCTCCTCTTTTTTATTTGGGTCGTAGGTTGCCTTCGGCGGTCAGGCGCTCCAGGTGAACGCGCCCCGTATCTTCGAGACGGACCGGCGGCGCTTGGGCCGGCTCCCAGAAAAAACGGGCGCTCTGAAAATCCTGAGTTAGCCGTCCCGCCCACAAAAACGGCTCGCTGATGGGCAGGCCAAAGCGAACCGAGCCGCCGTGCGCGTCGAAGTAGGCCAGAAAATCACCGCTCAGGGTGTGTCCGGTCTGGGGATAGTAGCGACGGTCGGTATCGTTGGCGCGGGGTTGGGCGCCAGGGGGGATTGGCGGACGGCGGCGATGCAGCAGATCGCCCAGCCAGCCGACAGTCACCCGGTAAGCGGCTTCATTTTCGGGATGGTACTCCAGGCGTCCCTTCTCGAAATATTGAACACGCCACCCGTCGACGATCATTTCCTCGGTCAGGGGCAGGCCCAAACCGGCCCCGTCCTCATACCGCTCGCGGACGTACAGAAAGTCGCCTTGCACAGTGTAGCCGTTGATTTCTTTCGGCGGGGGCGCTTCAGGCGAGGGGGACGGGGGTTGGTTCCGACAGCCAACAACCATCAAGCCCGCCAGCAGCATGAGCCACAGCAGGTGATGACCAGCGGCTGACATCCCCCGCCTACGACTGGAGTACATCGGCCAGGGCGGTGACCGATTGGCGGGCGTAATGTTGGATCAGGCCGATTTTGACCTTTTTGGTGAAGACGACCACCAAAAAAACCCCTTCCTTGACCATATAGACGGCCACATTCTGGGCGTTACTCTCATAGATAGTCGATTGGAAGGGAGTCGGGTTGTTCAGCAGTCTGGCGATGCGGAGGGCGGCGGTAGCGTTGGTGGCCAGAAGCGAGGCCAGGGCTGAGAGGGGCGTTTGTTTGTTATCGCCCACGTGTGCGATGAGATGCCCCCCGGAGTCAACCAGAAAGCAATTGGTGGCGCTGGTATAGCGCATCAGATCGAACAGTTGTTTGTTGATAAGCGAATCATCGACCTGCGCTGAAATCTGTTGGGCAACCGGTTTCTGCTCTTGCCGGACATCATCGACCCTGGCCAGGGCTTGGCCGACGACGCGGCGGATATCTTTGTTGGTAAATGGTTTGGAGAGGAAAAATTCCACATTAGCTTTAGTAATCAGCGGCTTGACAATGCCGGAGGGCAAGGCGCTAATAACCACAACCTGGGTATCCGGCGACAGATTCCGAACCGACTCCAATAGCTCCAGGCCATCCATATCCGGCATCATATAGTCGGTAATGACCAGATCATAGGGGTTTTTCCGCAAAAAATCCATCGCCTCGAAGGCGTCGAAGGCTAAATCGACTTCGTAATCGCTGTCGATCTGCTCCACCGTCATTTTTAGGATACGCCCGATGTCCTCTTGATCTTCGACAACCAAAATACGGGTATTTTCCATAATTTTCAGGGTCCTCTACAGATAAACCGGTTATGGGGATCTTCTGGCCTGATTGTTAAAGTCAACGCCCCCAACCTGCCATCATTCTATCACGTCCATTGAATTTAGGGCAAATCAATTTTAGGGTAACTCAAGACCTGACAGTTTCCAAAATCATCCTTGAGATAAGGAAACGCTTCATAGGAACCACTTTTTGCTCAAAAATGGCCGTTGAAAATCTGTCAGGTCTAGTCGCCTGTGCCTTGAATTGACACTCTTCGTTTGTCTGATATACTCAAGGCGACGAATACAACGCTGTATAACTCAAAGAAAGGAGCGTAAATGATGGCAATTAAGTATACGTATATTGGTCACGGGACACACACTCTGGACATTAGCGGAACCAAGGTGTTGATTGATCCCTTCTTTACCAGCAATCCTGCGACAGATGTCGATCCAAATTCGGTGGAGGCTGATGTCATTCTCGTGTCACACGGTCATTTCGACCACGTGGAAGATTTGGT
>CAZWZZ010000988.1:0-2743 GCA_964638395.1 uncultured Caldilineaceae bacterium | reverse complement strand
ACCGCCTCAAAGCGGCCGGCGTCTGCCGAATCCATCCACACGATCTCCTCCGCCACGACCGGCCCCCGGATTCAGTGCGGATCCGATATCGAACTGACGCCCCCCACCCTTGATTAACCACGCCTCATTTGCCACACCGCCCCCCCGCTACTAAAATCCGGCTTATGACAATCAACATCGTTTTTATCGGTCCCTTTGGCTGGCAGCCCAAAGCCACGATGCGCACACGGGCCTTGTGGCTGGGGCAGGCGTTGGTGGCCAGGGGGCACCGGGTGACGATGCTCCTACCACCGTGGGATGATCCGGGCCGGGCGGGGCAGGTCTGGAGCGAGGGGGGCGTGCGGGTGGTCAACGTGACCTTGCCGGTGGGCCTGCCGCTGCTGTTCCACACCCTCCTGACACGGATGCTGGTCAACCAGGCGTTGGCTCTCCGGCCCGACGTGATCCATTTTTTCAAACCGAAAGCCTACGCCGGGCTGGCCCATTGGGCGCTCTGGTGGCGACGACGCCTGGGGGGACCATCTAAACGATCTATCCGGCTGGTGCTGGACAGCGATGATTGGGAGCAAGCCTGGAACGAGGTGGCCCCCTATTCGGCGGCCCAGAAACGCTTCTTCACCTGGCAGGAGCAGTGGGGTCTGAGCCACGCCGACGCCATCACCGTGGCCAGCCGCGAACTGGTTCGGCTGGCCGCGCCCTACGCCGGGTCAACGCCCGTGGCCTACATTCCCAACGGTTGGAGCCGGACGGCGCACGCCACTTTCCTGAACGGTGTAACCGACATTGACACAACGGCCATCACCCAGGCACGGCAGCGGTGGTGCTTGGGTGATGGGCCGGTCATTTTGCTCTACACCCGTTTCGTCGAATTTCGGCTGGCGCGGATTGTGACCCTGGTCAAAACGGTAGCCGCGCAGGTTCCCGCCGCCCGCTGGCTGGTGGTCGGGGCGGGCTTGCAGGGGGAGGAGCGCCGCTTGGCCTCCCGGCTGCAAGAGGCCGGGCTGGCCAAATTCGTGCGCTTCGCTGGCTGGCTGCCGCCGGAGGAGGTGCCGCTCTGCTTCCGGCTGGCCGACATCGCCATTTATCCCTACGATGACACCCTGCTGAACCGCACCAAATGTGCGGTCAAGCTGATCGACCTGCTGCTGGCCGGGCTGCCGGTCGTGGCCGATGCGGTCGGCCAGAATAGCGACTACATCCGGCCCGGACAGTCCGGCCTGCTGGTTCCGCCCGAAAATGATGCCGCATTTGGGCAGGCGATTGTTGATCTGCTACAATCTCAGGAGAAACGTCAATCTTTAGGCCGGGCGGCAACGGCCCACATCAAGGCAAATTTCGCCTGGTCTAAGTTAGCCCAAACTGTAGAAGAGGTTTATACTTGTTGACTCAATTCCGAAATCTTCAACCCTGGCGCTGGTTCTACGACATCCTCCCGCTCATTCTATACATGGGCCTGATCTTCTGGCTCTCCTCCCAGTCGGTTTTAGTCGAAGTTGAGGACCCGGCCAGCGAGAAGCTATTTTATAAGTCGGCCCACGTCATCGCCTATGCGGGCATGGCCTGGCTGTGGTGGCGTGCCCTGAGCCGGGAGCGGGCGCGGAACTGGCCGCTCTTGTTAACGGCCTTCGCCCTGGCTACCCTGTACGGCATTTCCGACGAAATCCACCAGCTATTTGTGCCCGGTCGTCACGGGCGGGTGACCGATGTCCTGTTCGATGCCGCCGGGGCGCTGCTGATGATTCTGCTCATCCGCCGCCTGAGGTGGTTCAATCTGTGAAGGACGTGAAGGAAATGGTCGCGGGCGCGTATTATGCACGACTAGGCGGTACGCAGTTCACCCCCGAAACCCCCTCCCAGCGGGGGAGGCTGGGAGGGGGTTTCGGGGGGATTGAGGGGGGTAAAATACGGCAACTGCGTAACTTCTAACGATAATGAATGAAAGAAATTAACGAATGACTCAGCTCAGCCCTGAGCTTAGAGCTTATAAAGAAAAAACAATCAAACAACTCCTGACCAACTTCAACCTGTTGGAGTCGAAGTTGGAGCAGGAGCAGCGGCTGGAGGTGGCCGACGATATTCGCAAACAGCTCGAAGCGATGCAGGATCATATCGGCCATCTGCAAGAGGAGCTGGAGACGGAGACGGTCGGCGAACCGGTGGCCGACAAGCTGTACCGGCGCGTAGCCGGGGCCATCAGCAACGACCGTTTTTTTCTGGCCAACAAGCTGCTGACCAAATTGGAGACGATTGAGCCATTCTATCCCGAACTGGATCGGCTGCGGGCCGACATCGAGGCCAAACGGGCCAGCCGCCGGGTGCAATCAATCGCCGACGGTGGGGCGCTGCCGGAGATCATCCTGCCGCCGGACGTGGCCTTGCCGGAGGAGGAGGGGAGCGCCGAAGCCCCCGCGCCGGAGCCAGCGGCGGGCACGCTCATCATCGAGCAGGCCCCGCCCGAACCGGAGCGCAAGCCCTGGTACGGCTTTATTTTTGAATTTCACGTGCTGGTCAGTTGTATGGTGGTGATGCTCATTGCCTGCGTGATGTTTGGCGTCGGGGGCATGACGCTGCTCCAATGGCTCATCGAGGGGGGTTGAATTTTAGCGACTATTCAGTTCAGCAGCAGCCCGAGTAGGTGAGCGTAGCGAAACCGTATCGAGGGGTGCGGGGTGGTTCCGAATCGTTGTCTCAGCCGCACCCCTCGATACGCGCTCCACTCCGTTCCGCGCTACTCGGGATGCTA
>CAZWZZ010000987.1:0-2756 GCA_964638395.1 uncultured Caldilineaceae bacterium | reverse complement strand
ACCCCCACCGAGCAGACCCTCAGCCACATCTGGGCCGACCTGCTCCATCTCGACCAGGTCGGGCAGAGCGACAACTTCTTCGAGTTGGGCGGCCACTCCCTGCTGGCTACGCAGATGATCGCCCGCCTCCGGGATACCCTCCATCTGGAGCTACCGCTGCCCCTCCTCTTCGAGACGGCCACTCTGGCCGACCTGGCCCGCCACATCGACGTGGTGCAATGGGCCATCGCCGGGCGTCAGGCTACCCCCCCACCTGGCCCCCACGAGAGCGGCACGCTATGACCGTCCCGACCATACTTGAATTTTTGGCTCACCTGCGAGCGTTGGGCATCAGCTTGTGGGTTGAGGAGACGCAGCTTCACTACCGGGCCGCGCCGGGGAGTTTGACCCCGGCTCTGCTCGATGAGATGGTCCGGCGTAAAGCCGACATCATCGCCTTTCTCCAAAGCGCCTACCAGATGGCCGATACCGCCCGTCCGCTCCTCCGGGTCATACCCCGCGACGGCCCGCTGCCCCTCTCCTTTGCCCAGCAACGGCTCTGGTTTCTGGAACAGTTGGCCCCCGGCCGGCCCACTTACAACATCCCGGCTGCCTTTGAATTGAGCGGAACGCTCGATGAGGCCGCCCTGACTGCGGCCCTCAACGCCATCCTCCGCCGCCACGAGGTGCTGCGAATGGCCTTCCCCACCGTCGAGGGCGAGGCCGTGGCCGTGGCCAGCCCCAACCTGACCGTTCGTCTAACCCGTCACGCACCACCCTCCGGCCCCCCGACAGAGCGTCGCGCCGCCGCGTACCATCAGGCCGTCGCTGCCGCCCGTCGCCCTTTCGATTTGAGCGATCCCCCCCTGCTGCGGGCCGAGGTGTGGCCGCTGGCTGATGATTGTCACCTGCTGCTGCTGGTTATCCACCACATCGTCTACGACGGCTGGTCCATCGAGATTTTGCTGGCTGAGTTGGCCGATCTCTACGCTGCTCACGTTACCGGCGGTTCTCCAACGCTGCCCGACCTGCCACTGCAATATGCCGACTACGCCCGCTGGCAGCGTGAGTGGCTCCGGGGGGAGACCCTGACCGCCCAGATTGCCGCCTGGCGGGATTACCTGGGGCCTGACCATAGCCTGCTGCCCCTGCCCACCGACCACCCCCGCCCGGCCACCCAGAGCTTCGCCGGAGCCACGCAACCGTTGCACATCCCCCCGGCCCTGCACCGGCAGTTGGCCGACCTGGGGCAGCGGGCCGGAGCGACCCTGTTTATGACCTTCCTGGCCGCCTTCAAGCTGTTACTCTATCGCTACACCGGACGCAACGACATCCGCGTCGGCACGCCCGTCGGCAACCGCCCTTACAGCGAAACCGAGCCGCTCATCGGCTTTTTTGTCAATACCCTGGTGCTGACCACTGATTTGGCCGAGCAGCCTACGTTTCTGGAGCTGCTCCACCGGGTTCGCACCTCGGCCCTGACCGCCTATCGCCACCAGGAACTCCCTTTTGAGAAGCTGGTCGAAGCCCTCCAGCCGGAGCGGACCCTCAGCCACCAGCCCCTATTTCAGGTGATGTTCGTCTTGGAGACCGCGCCTCTGCCCACCCTCGACCTGCCCGACCTGACCCTGACCCCCCTGCCGGAGTTCCGCACCGGTACGGCCAAATTCGATTTGACTCTGTCCCTGACCGAAACTGAGGAAGGGTTGACCGGTTTCATCGAATACAGTACCGATCTGTTCGAGGCGGTCACTATCGAGCGGCTGGCGGCCCAATTCTTGACCTTACTGGAAAGCATTGCCGCCGATCCTGACCAACCGATCAGCCGTCTGTCCCTCCTGCCCGCCCCGGAGCGGCAACGGCTTCTGGTCGAGTGGAACGACACCGCCACCGGCCCGCCGCCAACCGACTGTTTCCACCATCTGTTTGAGGCTCAGGCCGCCCGCCGGCCCACTGCCGTGGCCGTTATCTGCGAAGGGCAGCGCATCACCTACGGCGAACTGAACGAGCGGGCCAACCAACTGGCCCACTATCTGCAAAGCCTGGGCGTCGGCCCGGAAGTGTGCGTCGGTTTATATATGGAACGTTCCCTTGAGTTCGTCGTCGCCCTGCTGGGCATTCTCAAGGCGGGCGGGGCTTACGTGCCCCTCGACCACCGCCTGCCCCCGGAGCGGCTGGCCTTTCTCCTGGCCGACATCAAAGCGCCGGTGGTGTTGACCCAGGCCCATTTGGCGGCAAAGTTGCCGCCAGCCCTCGGCGACTCGCCCCCCACCCAACCTCCCCCCGCCAGGGGGAGGGGAGACGCCTCCCCCCCAGTGGGGGGGAGTGAGGGGGGGCGAGAGGCAGGGGGAAAACTATCACCGCAAGCCCGCGGCGATGGGACGATCGGAGTCCGCCGCGTGATTGATCAGATACGTTTTGATTTGGCTGATTTCCTCGTCGGTGATGTGATTGCCGATGTCCGCCTTCCGCCGGTGTTTTTTCCGCTCGAAAAAACGTTCCCATTGGCTTGAGGCGTATTTTACCGGCGCGAATACGGGCGCCTCCCCTTGCTTGTGGCATTCGCCGCATTTCTGAATGAAAAGGCTTTCCCCGTTGCCGGCGGTACGGGTCGTCCGAGCCATTCCCAACACCAAAAGAATGGAAAAAACAACCAGGAGATATCGTTTGTTTTTCATCTATTCCCCCTCCTGCCGCAAGCGTCCTTGGCGGTTCATGGTAGAGGCGTTCGGTGCTCGAAAACCGGGCGGAGCCGCGGAATACGAACGGATCAGAAC
>CAZWZZ010000986.1:0-2756 GCA_964638395.1 uncultured Caldilineaceae bacterium | reverse complement strand
ACTTGGTACACCAGGCCAACTGGCTATCAACACTATTCCTGTGGGCGAGGTTAACTTCGTCCAAAGATTTAATGTACCAGACAATGTATCTCAACTTACTTTTAAGTATTGGGTTTCATCGTATGATGTCATCCAAGGCAGTACTACGGGCCGCTTTTATGATCGATTTGAGGTTTCAGTTGATGACAAACCGGTTCACACAGATGGTAACCCGGCTGGTAGCTCAAATGGGGAAACATTGTGGGAATCAGGCTGTAAAACAGTTTCAGTTCCAGTCATTCCAGGTGACAATATTACTCTGAAGTTTTCTCTCTTCAACTTAGTTTTTCCCAGATTTAACACTTGGGCCTACGTCGATGACATAACTTTTCAATGACTTGGGATCACTTGGTTTTCAGACTTCATAACCAGAGAGATAGTCTCCCACAGTCGTCGAGGCTATCTCTTTTCATTTTCAAACTAAAGCGAGTAAAATGAGCAGGAAAACGACGAACCAAAATAAATTCCAGGAGACCAACATGACCAAACCCTTCATCGTCACCAACAGCCAACCAGACATGGCCGAGCGATTAGTTCGACAATGTCACATTAGACAGATGTTCTGTCAACCCAACCCTAGCCCAATCCGCCCGCCCGGACATAAATGATCCGGGCTATCAAATTGCACCGGATCAATCCGGTTTTAGATTAGCCCGATTTATCGGGCGTTGTTCAATAGCACGGCGAGTTCATCGCCGTGCGGGTGGTGGGTGGCCAAAAACTCAACATAAGAATATGACATTGTCAACTTAGAGGCCATCCATCCCAGCGGCTGAACCAAAACAGTGGGGGCACGGGGCCGGAGGCACATTCAAGGGAATTAATAATCGAAATGGCAGACTATCCGCAACGTTGAAACGGCAGCAACTTGGGGAGGTGTGGTATAATACCTGTGATTGATAATCAAGCACACCCTCGGAGGTAAAATTAAGTGGATGAGTTAGTTGATATTTGGGAATACCCGGAGGCTGAGGAAAACTATATGCTGGTCGGCTGGCGACAGTGGGCCGATGCCGGCGCGATTTCATCGAGCCTGCCCGAATATTTGATCGAGCAAACCAACGCTCGCAAGATTGGCGAAATCAAGCCAGGCAATTTTTATCTTTTTCAGGTTCCCGGAACCCATCACTTTCTGCGCCCGGAGATCAACCTCAAAGATGGCTTTACGGAAGGGTTGTCCCGAAAAAAGAATGAAATCTACTACACAGGGGATGAGCGGAAAGGATTTTTCATCTTTCTGGGCGACGAACCCCATCTGGCCGTCGATAGCTACGGTGCCGCCTTTTTTGATGCGGTTGAAGCTCTGGACATCCAACGAGTCGTCGGCGTCGGCGGTGTTTACGGGCCAATGCCCTACGACAAAGATCGGGATATTTCCTGCGCGTACAGCATCCGCGGCATGCAGGAAGACCTGAGTGAGTACGCGGTGCGGTTCTCCAGTTATGAAGGAGGAGCGACCATCGGGGCTTACATGCTCAGCATTGCTGAAGAACGGGACATCGAGTTTTTGATCTTTTACGGCTTTGTCCCGGCCTATGACTTTTCCCAAATCGGAGCCAACTCTCAGGGCATCAGAATCGATACCGATTACAAAGCCTGGTACGATCTGACCCGGCGGGTAAATTATATGTTTGATCTGGGGCTGGATTTAACCGATTTGGAACAACAGAGCCGGGCATTGCTCGACTCGATGGAACAGAAAATCGAGACGGTGGAGGCCCAAATGCCCCAATTGAAAATCCGGGACTATCTGGAGGCGCTGGCCCAGGATTTCACCGAGCGCCCCTTCATCCCCCTCAGCGACATTTGGGAGGAGGAGCTGGGCGATTTGTTTGATGAGGAGTAGAGGCATGGTTAAGGTTAGATTGACACCTGACCGCTCGTAAAACGAAAAACGTAAAGCGTATGACTGCTATAGCGCCAAATTTTTACGTTTTACGCCCTTACGTTTTACGGATTTTGTGGGCTAAGTGTCAATCTAACTGCCTGGAGTCTTTAACCGCCCCCTCGATGTAAATAGGGTTGGTGAAAACCCAACCCCGTCGTCGTCCCCAATAGCGACGATAGGCTTCGACCCGGTAAATGCCCGGTTCAACAGTGGACCAATCAAGGCGCTGGCCCCGATTGTGGGCAATGACGCGCCCATCTTTGAGTAGATACAGATCGGCAACTTCCGGGCTTAGGACGCGCAACTGCGCCCTTCCCCGGAGGCGTAGCGTGTCTCCCATCATTGCCTCCCTCTGTCCACTGTCCGCCACGAAAGAAAAGCCTCGGGCCGAGGCCAGATGGTCATAGGTCACAAAACAGTGGCCGGCCCGCAGCGCCTCTCGGATTTGAGCCTTGGCTGTCTCCACATCGCGGGCCAGCGGGTCGGCCAGGATGAGGTGGGTATTGACGGCCCGGAAGAGAAACTGGTAGGGGTAGATCGTTTGGGTCAGGGGCCCGAGTGAGAAGGCGTGGCCGTGGGCATCGGCCCCGCCAATCGCCACCACCTTCCTGCCCGCCGCCAACAACGCATCCCACTTGGCCAGAACCTCCGGGAAGGGGCCGGTCAGGACCCATTGCGGCAGATAAGCCCCCAGCACGCCCCGAGCCATCGTCCGCAACTGCCACTTGACATCGGTCATAGCGTTCCACAATTCGATGCCGGTAAACCCCTCAATGTCCCACCTGACCCACGGGTAAAGCTGAACAGCCTCCCGCAAACCGGGCCGCTC
>CAZWZZ010000985.1:1548-2757 GCA_964638395.1 uncultured Caldilineaceae bacterium | reverse complement strand
CGCTATCGCCAAACCAGCGCTCATACAACTGCTGGTACTCATTCTGCTCGATGAGGCGGAGGAGGGCCAGGTTGATGGCCTCGCGGTGGGGGCTGTTGGGGGGCAGGGCCACGCCGTAGTTCAGGGCCTGGAAGACCAGCCCCGCCGTTTCGACCTGCCCGGCCCCTTCGTTGGCCACGTAATGTTGCAGGACGGGGGCATCATAGAGCATGGCATCAACCTCACCATTCAGTACAGCCTGATAAGCATCCTCTTCCCGGTCGAACAGTTCGGCCTGGATGCCTTGCAGGGCCAGATATTCGGCGGCCGGGCTGCGGCGGACGGTGGCCACCTGTTTCCCGGACAAATCTTCGGGACCGTTGATGCGCCCCTCCACCTCTTGCAGGGCGAAGGTGGTGGCCACGCCCGCCGTGAAGGAGGCCAGCACGAACAGCCCGGCAAACATCCAGACGAGACCCACCATGCGCCCGACGACGCTTTTGGGCGTTTTATCACCATAACCAACCGTGGTGGCCGTCACCGCCGACCACCAGAAGGCTTCCCAAACCCCCGGCCAGTAGGTTTCTGAAAACTCCTCCGAATTGGCCGATTTCTCGACGTACCAGATGATGTGAGCCGCCCCCAACAACGCTACCAAGAGAAAGCCCAACACCTCCAGGAGGCGCAGCGAGAAAAAGCCCTGAATCAGCGTGAATATCGAGTCCCCCAACAAACCGCGATCCTTCTTGGCCACCAAAATTTGGAGACCCGACTCGAAATAGGGGTGGGAGAAGTTGAGGGCCGTTTCCCGGTTGGAGGTGATGCCAATCCCGGCAGTGGCCGCATCCGCCGCGCCCCGCTCCACCTCATCCAGCAATTTAGCCACGCTGTTGACGCTGTACAGCTCATACTCAAAACCGGCTTCCTGGGCAATCTGCTCCCACAGCTCGATGCTGAAGCCGGTGTATTGGCGGGTGGGGAAGTCGTAGATGACGAATGGCTCAAACGGTTTGGTAACGATCCGCATGGGGGGATAGGTTTCTTCCCCGGTGGGAGCGGTTGCAGCCTCCATTGAAGCTTCCATTGCAGCCTCCATCTCAGCGGCGGCCAGCGGCCTATCGCCCGCCGCTTCGGCCGCGGCGACGGCCTCGGCCAGCCACGCCTCAACATCGGCTTGATGGACGGTAATCCATTCGGCAGCGTGACGGATAATATCGGCCCGCGCATCCT
>CAZWZZ010000985.1:0-1538 GCA_964638395.1 uncultured Caldilineaceae bacterium | reverse complement strand
GGTGGGGAAGTCGTAGATAACAAAAGGTTCAAACGGCTTGGTGACAATCCGCATGGGGGGATAGGTTTCTTGCTCACTGGAACCGGCTGAAGTTGCTGCTTCATCCGCGTCCAGCGGCCTATCGCCCGCCGCTTCGGCCGCGGCCACGGCCTCGGTCAGCCAGACCTCGACATCAGCTTGATGGGTGGCAATCCATTCGGTGGCGTGGCGGGTAATATCGGCCCGCGCATCCTCCCCGGCCAGCAGGAGCGCATTTTGGGCGGTAATATCGCTCAGCGGAATAGTCGCCTGCTCCAGGAGCGCCGCCACAGCCGGGTTCGCTTCCAGAAAATCTTTGTTAGCCACGGTGCGGATGTCATTGGGAGGAAAGCCCAGAAGACAGGGGGTGTTGACACAGCCCTCGAGGTGGGGCAGGGTGGTGCTGTCCTCCAGATGAATCTGTCCGGCGGGTAGGCTGGGGTGGGGCACTTCGAGCCAGACTACATCCTGACCGGGAATGAGCGCCCCGACAGTCCAATTAGGCGTCCAGGTGTAGAAAAAAATCGGCGCGCCCTGCTCGAATTGGGAGATGGTGTTGAGCATCAGCGGGCCGTAATCCCCCTGAATATGCTCGACCGAGGCCCGCAGGCCGTAGGCATCCAGATGATGCTCGATAATTTGCTCGCAGCCCCAGCCGGCGTTGCAGCCGATCAGGTTGGCCCGGCCATTGCCGTCGGGGTCGAAGGCGGCTGCCACCTCCGGGCGGGTAAAGTCGGCCAGCGAGGTGATGTTGAGGGCCTCGGCGGTGGCTTTATCGACTAGATAGCCTTGCAACGCGCCGCCTTGTACCTCGAAGCCGATCACCTCGACAGACTCCCGCATCGTTTCATCGGTCAGGTGGGTTTCATGCAGAGGAAACCAGCCGTTGACCCAGACATCGACTTCACCCTGGGCCACGGCCTGGTAAAACTCTTCGTTGTCATAGGTGCGCGGCCCCTCAACCGTGTAGCCTAATTTTTCAAAGAGTTGCTTGAACACCTCGGCCTGAAACCAGCCGGTGTCCCAGGTGGCCCGGCCCATACGGATAGTGCGACCCTGGCCAATTTGGGAAGCCGTTGTGTCAGCCGAGGCGTGCCCCGGCGGTATGATGACGATGAGGGCCAAGCCGATGACCAGCAACGTCCAGCGTAGGATATGGTTCAATCTCATTTGTGTGGCGTGGTTATTGATTTTGATTAGAGAAGATAGGGAGATGGGGAGATTGGAGATAAGGAGATTAAAGTACAATCTCCTCATCTCTCAATCTCTATAGGAATTACGCAGTTGAGCGACAAACGCAGCCTGAGTAGGCAGTAGCCGTATCGAAGGGTGACGTTTGGAGCGACAACACCCCTCGATACGCCCTTACGGGGCTACTCGGGATGCTAACTGCGTAACTCCCTAAGCTCCTTATTTACTTACCGGCCGGCGCAGCAGCCGGGGCGGAGACAGCACCGGGCTTTTTGGTCAGTTCGGGGTCGGCCCCAACCGGCACGAACTCCGATTCGCCCAGATGGAAC
>CAZWZZ010000984.1:0-2757 GCA_964638395.1 uncultured Caldilineaceae bacterium | reverse complement strand
GACGGTAGGGGTTCCACATGTCCATTGAGACCACTTTGATGGCCCGTCTCTGCTGTCATTGACCGGCCTATACTTTACCAGGCATAGTCGGCTGGTGTTTACCAAGCACAGTCGGCCGGTGTTTACCAGGCACAGTCGGCCAAACTTACCAGAATGAGTTGCTCGGTGGTGAAGGTGTGGCATGCTTCCTCCAAAGAACCTTTCGGTTTGGAGGAAACCAATTATCACAATGGAGCGAATACATATGAACCACTTGCATGATCTGATCAATCGTTTGCGGGCCGGCGAGAGTGAACGGCGCATCGCCCAGGACCTGAAGGTGTCCCGCCCGACGGTCCACAAGTATAAAGAGTGGGCCGCAGAACAGGGTTATTTGGATCCGGAACGGCCTTTACCGGATTTAGCCACGCTGTTGGCGGCGCTGGGACCGGTGCGGCAACCGCCCCACATGACGTCGAGCCTGGCCCCGTACCAGGAGGTTGTGGAGCAATTGCTGGCGCAGGGGGTGGAAATGACCGCCATCTGGCAGCGGCTGCAAGAGAACTACCAGTATCAGGGCAGCTATTCGGCGGTGCGCCGTTTTGTCCAGCGCCTGCGGCCCAAAGAAGCGGAGGCCTTTGTTCGGGTGCAGAGCAAGCCGGGCGAAGAGCTACAGGTTGATTTCGGCAGCGCCGGTCAGTTATTCGACCCGGTCACAGGTCGGCTGCGGACGGCTTATGTGTTTGTGGCCACCCTGAGCTACAGTCGCCACCAGTACGCCGAGTTGGTTTTTGACCAGAAAGTGCCGACTTGGTTGGCTCTCCATCGGCGAGCGTTTGAGAGCTTTGGGGGGGTGCCCGAACGGGTGGTGCCGGACAATCTCAAAGCGGCGGTCCTCAAGGCCCTGGTCCATGATCCGGTCCTGGGTGAGGCGTACCGGCGTCTGGCGCTGCACTATGGTTTTCTGGTCAGCCCGACGGTGCCCCATACGCCTCGTCACAAGGGCAAGGTCGAAAATGGGGTCCACTACGTCAAGCGTAACTTTCTGGCCGGTCAGGAATTTGTCGATGCGACCGTGGCTAACCAGCGCTTGGCCGTGTGGGTCCGCGAGGTGGCCGGGAGCCGCTTGCACGGCACCACCCGCCAGGTGCCGCTGCGGTTATTCTACGATTACGAGCAAGCCCTGCTGCAACCGCTGCCGACGACGCCCTTTACCCTACTTCAGATCAAGCCGGTCAAGGTTCATCCGGATTGTCATGTGGTCATCGACGGCAGCTACTACTCCGCGCCCTATCAATACCTCAACCACACCCTGGAAGCGCATATCAGCGAACAAATGGTGGAGTTGTACGCCGGCCTGGAGTTAGTGGCCAGCCACGTTCGCAGTGCCCAGCCGGGTCAGTGGCAGACCCGGTTGGAAGACTACCCGCCGGCCAAAGCCGCCTACCTGATCCAGACCCCGGCCTACTGTCGTCAGCAGGCGACCCGGATCGGTCCGGCCACCGTCCAGGTGGTCGACACCCTGCTCGGCGAACGGCCGCTGGACCGGTTACGGGCGGTCCAGGCGATCTTGGGCCTGCGAGACAGCGTTGGCCCGGAGCGGTTGGAAGCGGCCTGTGCCCGGGCCGTGTTCTACGGCGATGTTCGCTACCGCCGGATCAAACAAATCCTCAATGCTGCCCTGGACCGAGACCCCTTACCCGAACCGCCCGCGCCGCCGGTCGGCCCGTCCCAGCCGTTCACCTTTGCCCGAACCAGCCAGGACTTCTTCCCCCCTGAAGCGGAGGGCCGCCCATGGTAACCCATCCGCTGCTGCCCAAACTGCGCCAACTCAAACTCAGTGGCATGGCCCTGACCCTCGATACTCGGGCTGCCCAGGCCACTGAACGCCACCTCAGTCCGACTGAGTTTTTGGTCCTGTTGCTTGATGATGAATTGGAGCGCCGCCACCAGCAAACTCTGGCCCGCCACCTCAAACTGTCCGGCTGTGATGAACTCAAAACCCTGGCTCGCTTTGACTTCACCGCCGCCCCCGGCGTCAACCGGGGCTTCATCCAGGACCTGGCCACTTGTGCCTTTATCAACCGCCACGAAAATTTGTTGCTGACCGGTCCCACCGGCGTCGGCAAAAGCCATCTGGCCAACGGCTTGGCCATCGAGGCTCTCAAACAGGGCTTGCGGGTCCTGTTACGCACAACCCAGCGCTTGCTGACCGACCTGCACGCCGCTCGGGCCGATGGCACTTACTCCCGCTTGCTGACCAAACTGCTGAGCGTCGACTTGCTCGTCTTGGATGATTTCGGCCTCCAGCCCCTCTCGGCCCAGGCCGCTCAGGACTTGTATGACCTCATCGCCGAACGGTATGAACGACGCTCATTTATCATCACCAGTAACCGGGCCTTTGAAGAGTGGACCGAGGTCTTTGGCAACGATCTGCTGGCCAGTGCCGCCCTCGACCGCTTGACCCATCACTGCCATCCCCTGGTGATCCGCGGCGAAAGTTATCGGCAGCGCAGCCGTCGAAAGGAGGTCTCCGGCGACCCCTCAGCTTCGCCTGCTGACCCTGAACTCTAATTTCTACTAACCGCCACCCTCACCCGACCCCCACCTCTGGTCCTTATCGCTGGTAAAGTCCGGCCGACCAGAGGTGGTAACCCTCGGCCGACACTTAGTGGTAACCATTGGCCGACTACTGGTGGTAAACATGCGGGCGGCATTTGACATCTGCTGCTGGCTCAACCCATCTAGCCACTGCTCAAATGTTTCCTGGAGCCGATT
>CAZWZZ010000983.1:0-2760 GCA_964638395.1 uncultured Caldilineaceae bacterium | reverse complement strand
GGATCAAACATCCGGGTGATCCCGTTGTAGCCCCAAATACTTGCCGAAACGGAAGGGGCGGGATGGTTCGATAGAGAAAACCTGACGGCATCGACGGTGTACTCGGCGATACGATGTAAAATGCTGAATAGATCGCCTTCGATGCCAAGCTGATTGATACGAGCGCTGATTTCGCTAAGTTCCTTGAACGGTGACAGCGAGTTGGATCGTGTCTGGATGATCGGTTTTTCATTCTTCAATGATGTGACCTCTTCTTCCGTTTTACGCATAATTTTACGGTTTCCGGTTCAAGGAAGCAAGCGCATTAAACTAGCCCATTTTATTTCGCATAAACTTTATTAACCGAAATAAAAATCCAGATGTAATTATCAGTAGATCGCATTGGATTGAGCCGAAATACAGGCGGTAACCAGAGCAGGCTCAGTAGAGCCAGATGGCTCGGCTCGACCTCTACGCCATCTGATGGGTGTTGCCGCAAAAGTCTAATTTTCAAACTAATTTTCAGTATAATAGCGTCGTGGTTGGAGTTGAGGTTTATGTAAAAAGTGTGTTGTTTTGGAGCAATAAGTGGTAAATTTTTGGAGATTTTATAACTACACGAAACAGGGCGCTTCACCGAATATGGTGGCAAAATGGAGTCAATCCGCAGCGGTTCTCCGGGCCGTAAAGTGTACCGTGGTTCCCTGCCCCACCTCGCTTTCGATCCAGATACGCCCTCCATTTTTTTCAACCATCTCTTTGCAAATGAGCAGGCCCAGGCCGGTCCCCTGCTCCTTAGCCGTGCCCAACGTGGAATGATGGGCGTCGAGCCGGAACAATTTCGCAATATTCTCCGGGCTGATACCCAGCCCTGTGTCGGCGACGGAGATCTCGATTTTGTCCGTGCCGTTGACCTGGGCGGAGATGGTGATCCGGCCTCCGTCCGGCGTGAACTTGAGAGCATTGGAGATCAGGTTGCGAATAACGGTGTCGAGCATATTTTCATCGGCACAGATAGCCACCCTCTCCCTGACACTACTTTGCAGGGTCACCTCTTTTTTGGCCGCATTTTCGCTCAAAAGCCGGATATTTCGCTCGACCACGGTTTGTAAGTCGATCTGCTCCGGCTCGAAATCGAGCCGATCCATTTGCAGCCGGGACCATTGCAGTAGATTTTCTAGCAAATCATAAATATTTTTAGCCGAACGATAGATGCCGCCCCCGATCTCGTGTAACTGTTCGGGCGTGGCGGTATCGGTTATTCTGAGCAACAGCTTAGAGAACCCTAACAATGGTTGAAATGGCCCACGCAGGTCGTGGGCCACAATAGAGAAAAATTTATCCTTGGCCGCGTTCAGATCGGCCAACTCCCGGGCTCGGGCCTCTTCGAGGCGGTGTAGCGCCTGTTGCTCGGCATAGAATTGGGCGTTGCGGATGGCAATCGCAATTTGATCGGCCAGCGTTTGTAAGACCATCCGATCCTCAAAGCTAAAGGCCCCAATTTCATCAGCCTGAATATCCAGCACCCCCAGCCTCGTCGAGCCGATTCTCAAGGGCAGGGCTAACTCGGCCTGAGTAGCCGGCAAATCCTCAGAGAACGTGTATCGTCGGTCATGATTGACATCATTGGCCAAATAATGTTGGCCGGTACGTCCGACCCAACTGATAATCCCCTCCTCTTTCCCCATCATAATCGTGTAACTACTTGCCAGGTGAACGTCATCATCCCGGCTGGCCCAGGCCTGGGGGATGAGATGCTCTTGGGGGTCGTTCAGAAGCCAGACGCTAACAAAATAATAACCAAATTTATTCCGAATGAGCCGCACGATTTCGGCCAGGAGTTTATCGACATCCAAAATCGAGGTGACTTGTTTGGCCACCTGACGGCTAATCTCCAGACGCATATTTTGTTTTTGGAGGCTGCGGGTTAAATCACGGTTACGGAGATGGGTGGTGATCCGCACCAGAATTTCCTGATATTGAAAAGGCCGGGTGATGTAATCCACAGCCCCGGCCCCAAAGCCCTTTATTTTACTCTCGACGCTATCGAGTGCGGTCATAAATATGACCGGAATATCCTGGGTGGTTTCATTGGCCTTGAGCCGGCGACAGGTCTCGATGCCGTCCAGGCCATCGGACATTATGACATCGAGGAGGATAATATCCGGCAACGCCTGGACCGTCTGCTCCAGGGCCGACTCGCCGCTGCGGGCTATGACGATGTGAAAGCCATACGCTTTGAGATAGTCAGAAATAACGGTCAGATTGGTGGGGTTATCATCAACAATGAGGATGGTCGAGGCTCTATAAAGCTCGGCGGCCTTATGGATGATGGTCGGTTCGGACAGAGCGCCAGGTTGATCGCCGGGGTGGTCAGATATTTGGGTCGTCATAGAGCTACGTTTCCTCCTTTACAGGTGGATCAAGATCGGTCATTCGGTAATGTCATTTTGTGGCGACACAGCTACACGCACAAGCTACCTGTGGCCCGTAGCTTGTGGCGGAACATAGGTTAACATCAAACTGTGGTTGAGGCAAAATCAAACATTGGATTAATCCTGCCCACTCGGTGTCTCCGCGTCTCTGTGGTTCATCCTGTTGAATTTGGCTTGGGTTTATCCGGGTTATGAGTTGAGTGGGGCGCAGGGGGTGCCTCGGTCTACTGATATTCAGCTTTTAAAGCGTGCGTTTAGAGTAACCGGTTAGCCTTGACCGGTTGGCAGGGCCAGGGGATGCCACGGTTTGAGGATCGGGCAAGCCTGGGGCTGGGAATGGAACAAA
>CAZWZZ010000982.1:0-2764 GCA_964638395.1 uncultured Caldilineaceae bacterium | reverse complement strand
TTATTTTGTAATTAGTGATGGTAATTGGTTATTTAATGACCATTTACTGATTACCAAATACGTCCACCAGAAATGTATCCATACAAAATCATCATTAATTATCGCTGATGCTACCCACCCTATCCATTGGTTCTATTGCTTTACCGACCTACCCTTTGTCTTTGCTGATTGCCGTCTGGGTGGGTATGGGTCTCGCTGCCGGGCGAGCGCGGCGGTTGGGGCTTGATGGCGACCACGTTTACAACGCCGGGCTGTACGGCCTGATTGCCGGGGTTTTGGGGGCGCGTCTCTGGTTCGTCCTATCCCATTGGGAAAATTACGTGCCCAACCCGACGCAGGCCCTATCGCTATCCCGTAGCGCCCTGGCCGCCGAAGAGGGGCTGATTGTGGCCGGGCTGGTGATCCTCATTTATTTACAGCGTTACAACCTGCCGCTAGGCGCTTTCTTTGATGCCCTGGCTCCCGGCTTGGCCCTGGCCCTGGCGGTGGGACACGTCGGGGCGTTTCTCGGCGGGGTTGGGCTGGGTGCGCCGAGTAGCCTGCCGTGGACCATCGACATCGGCGGCACAGCCCGCCATCCGGCCCAACTGTACATCGCCGGAGCGACGTTGATTATTTTGGCCATCGTATGGCACGCCAGGGATTGGCGTGCCTGGGCCGGGTTTCAATTCTGGCTTTTGGTGGCCCTGTATAGTCTGGCCCGGCTGCTGTTGGAAATTTTCATAGCCCGGCCAACGCTGATCGGCGATGGCTTTCTGGCGGTGCAGGTGACAGCGTTGGGCGGCATTATTTTGGCCCTGGCGGTGATGACCTACAAATTCAATCACCGACCGGCCCCGGTTGAACAGGTAGAGGAGATTGAGGTTGCTGAATAAAGACGCTATTATCGAACAAATCGCCTTGTTATTTGCCAGTTTTGTCTGGACAACGGTAGTTTTGAGCGCCATCGCCATTTTCTGGGTCTATCAGGATGTCAACGCCCGCTGGACGGTGATCGCCAATATGCCCCCGGAGGCACTGGCTCAGGCTGCCGCTCCCTCCGCGACGCCGACGCTGACGCCGACGGCCACGGCCACGGTTTGGGCCGGTCCCGGCCCGACGGTCACCCCGACCAGTACCAAGCCGCCGACCTCGCTGCCGACCCGGGTCGTCGAGGCCCCGGACATTTTGCCGGAAACGCTCAACGTCAACGAGCCGACCCCGATTCCGGTCATCGTCCACACCGAGGCTGAGGCCGATGAATTTGGGGTCGAACTGGCCGAAGACCCCCAGACCGCGCCGGTCTCCGTGCCGCCCGCCGAGGCCCCGGCAGCCACCCTGACTCCGGCTCCGACGACGGCTCCCACCCAGGTAGCCCGGCAATCCGCCCCCCCCGCCGAAGTTGAAGCTGAGGTTGAGAGTGAGATCGAGGATGAACCAATCCCCCCAACCCCGCCCAGCGAACCCGTCGCCTATGGCGATCTCGTCCCTGACCGGCTCATCATCGACTCGGTCGGCATCGACACCGCCGTGGTACCGGTCGGCTGGCAAGTGGTCGAGCAGAGCGGCCAGCAATATAGCATCTGGCAGGTGGCCGATTTCGCCGCCGGCTGGCACAAAACCTCGGCCAAGTTGGGTCAGGTCGGCAACACCGTCATGGCCGGTCACCACAACGTCAAGGGGGAAGTGTTCCGCGACCTGGTCAACGTCGAGGTCGGGGATACGGTCATCGCTTACGACGGCAACCAAAAGTATGAGTATGTGGTCGAGTTGAAGACCATCGTCAAGGAAAAAGGGGAGTCGCTGGAAGTTCGCCAGCGGAACGCCCAATGGATCTCCCCGACCGATGATGAACGGATGACCTTCATCACCTGCTGGCCCTACACCAACAACACCCATCGGGTTATTGTGGTGGCCAGGCCCATCTAACCTAACCTGCTCAAACAAGATAGGGTGTAAAGTTAATGACCAAAATTGCTCAAACCAAACAAACCATTCTAATGACTCTCGCCGAAAAAAATGCTGAGATGAAAGCCCTCGGCGTGAGAAAATTAGGGCTGTTTGGCTCTTTCGTCCGGGAGGAACAGACGCCGGAGAGCGACATCGATTTGATGGTCGAGTTTGAGCCGGGGCAGAAGACATTCGATAACTTTATGCAGCTTGTTTTCTTGCTCGAAGACTCACTAGAGCGGCCTGTTGAATTGGTCACGCCGGAGTCGCTCAGCCCCTACCTTCGACCACACATCATCAATGAGGTAGAATATGTCCCGCTCGCTGCTTGACTACCTGCGCCACATTGTAGATGAGGCAACCTATCTCATCGAGCATACCCGCGATTTGAGCCAGGCTGAATTTGAGCAAGACGAAACACTCAAGCGGGCTTTTGTGCGTAGTATCGAGATTATTGGGGAAGCGACCAAACAAATCCCCGACGAATTGAGACAAAAATATCCCCACATTCAGTAGCGAGCGATGGCCGGGATGCGCGATAAATTGATCCACGCCTACTTCGGCATCGACTACGACATTGTTTGGGATGTCGTTAGCCACAAAATCCCCGTATTGAAACAGGAGAACGAGACTATCCTCCAGAATGAGGAAAATTAGCCGTTCATCTCTTTAACTTCCTTCACCTTCCTGGAAGCTCCATAAGTCGTTGTCATCGGTTCAAATCTGGACATCCACTATCTTTTTGGCTAATTTGATGCAATAGCTTCCAGGAAGGTAAATGGTTACGCCCCATCAGGCTGAATAGTTACAAATCCGTGTTCCTTCCTGTCTGTGT
>CAZWZZ010000981.1:0-2785 GCA_964638395.1 uncultured Caldilineaceae bacterium | reverse complement strand
GCCTCATTGTCCATTGCCTCATTGTCCATTGCCTCATTGTCCATTGCCTCATTGTTCATTGTCTCATTGTTCATTATAAACAGTTGGTAGGTTTGGCGCTCCGGGGTGTCGTTGCGGAGGTAGGTGGCCGTGAAGTCGCCGTTGCGGACGTTGCGGTGAGGGGCGCCGCCACCGGCAGCTCGCCCGGCGATAGCTTTGGGAGCGATGACCTGCGGCCCGCCGGGCAGCGCATTGGCCAACAGCAAAGCCAGGGGTGTGCCCACTGTGCCCATCAGCAGGTGGTGTCGCCGGGCCACAAAATATTTTTCGGTCAAGCCGCCATACTCGCTCACCGGAGCGTCATAGTCGTAAGAGGCCGTCATCAGCACGCTGTCACCGCCGACGGTGCGCCCGCCCCAGAAGCCGAAGTTCGTGCCCCCGGCCCACATCCAATGGCTAAAACCGGAGGCCCCGATAGCCGTCAATTCGTGCAGCCGTTGGTCGAGGCTGGCCGCGCTTTTGCCGGTGTGGCGACTGCTGCCCCAATCATCGAACCAGCCGCTCCACAACTCGCTGACGATGAGCGGCGTCTCCGGCCACAGGCGGCGAGTTTGGGCCAACTTCCTGTCGATGCCGGTCCAGCCGTTGCGAAACTCCGGCCACCGCCCGCCTGCCCCCATACAGGTGTAGTAGGGCACGCGGATGCCCCGCCCGGTCATGGCCTCGGCCAGCGTTTGTTGGTGGGCATCGTGACCGTAGACGCCGGAGGCCCAATGCTCATTCTCGATTTGAACCAGAATAATCGGCCCGCCCCGGTCAAATTGTCGCTCGGCCAGCAGCGGGATAAGCGTATCAAACCAGCGCAGCAGCGGCTCCATATAGGCCGGGTGGTCGAGGCGGTAGGCGATGTCATCCGCCTGACCGAGCCAGGCCGGTAGGCCGCCATTCTCCCATTCGGCGCAGATGTAGGGACCGGGCCGGGCGATCACATAGAGTCCCAACTCGGCGCACAGGTCGATGTAGCCGGGCAGGTCGGCCAGGTCATCGAAATCGAAGCGGCCCGGCTCCGGCTCGTGCAGGTTCCAGGGGATGACCGTATCGACGGTGTTCAGCCCGGCGGCTTTGGCCTGCCACAAAATGTCCCGCCACTCGGCCCGAGGATAGCGAAAGTAATGGATTTGCCCGGCCAGCATATAGAGCGGCCGGCCGTCGATGGCCAGCCCATCGCGGGTGCAGGTAACGTTGGACATTGGGTCTCCTTGTTACAAAGCGTCAGTTAGAGATTTCCGTGATCCGGTGCTGTACTCGTAAAAACTCATCAAGACTGCTCCAAACGGGGACTGCGAAAGCGCCATTCTTGAGTAGGCGTATCACCGACCTGCCGAATGAGAACCGGTAGATCGCCAAAACGAGCTTGCACACGCAAAAATAAATTTTCAAAATCTTCAGCAGTATCGACAACTTGTCCATTGGCAATCGCCACGAAGCGACCGTAATATTTTTGCTTGAGGTCAGGATACATTTTTTCAAAGGCTTGTATTTCCGCCTCGAACTGCTGTTCGCTCAACCGTTCCAGATGTTCGCCCAAGGCTTCATTGACGATATCCTCGGTAGACTTACCCATCGCCTGGGCGATTTGTTCCAACCAATTCTGGAGCGTTGGTTCCAGGGTGATCGTTAACATCATTGACCTCCACATTGTCACATTCACGATTTTCTATAGACACTATACCGCCGTTGAATAGGCCAGACAAAAATTTGTTTTGAATATTTTGACGCACCCTCGTTCCAACTGTACAATCTGTACAATTGAAACATAAACTCTGCCTGCAAATTAAGCTAATTCGGCAACACTCCCAAAAAATTGAGGCAATTAAGGAAGTTCAATGATGACAAGTCCCATCAATCCGATGAAACAAGCAACTATCACTTATCCTGACGGCTTTCCACAAATTCTAAAGATGTCTGATCAAGCCTTTGTGGAAGAGTTATTTTTCTTAGCCGCCGCCAAACTGTATGAGTTAGGCCAGTTATCATCAGGAAAAGCGGCTACGCTGGCTAAAATGGAGCGGATGTCTTTTCTTCAGAAATTGAGCCAGGTCGGGGTTCCGGCCATTAATCTGGCTGAAGAGGAGATAGAAGCTGAGATCGAAGCCGCCAAAGCGTTCGCCCGATGAGCCGGTGGGTGGTCGATACCGGGCCGCTCATTTTTCTGGCCAAGCTGGATCACCTGAGCCTACTGGAAAAGAGCGCTGACGAAATTTTGATTCCGGAGACTGTTTTCGCCGAAGTCAAAAGACAGCGCGATGACGCCACCGGGAAAATAGAGACGGCTACTCAGACCTGGCTACAGGTGCAGGCCGTTGGCAATGAGGAGGCAGTCGCTCTACTGTTAGCTGACCTGGGCCGGGGCGAGGCCGAGGTGATTGTTTTAGCCAGGGAGCTTCAAGCGGATCGGGTGGTGATGGATGATTTGGACGCCCGCCGCTTTGCTCATCGCGTCGGCCTGACGGCTATCGGCACGTTAGGCTTGCTTCTGGCCGCCCGTTTGCGGGGCGATATTCCATCGGTCAAAGCCGAGATAGAGCGTCTGCGAGGATTTGGATTTTGGGCCGGTGATGCTTTGGTAGAGGCTGTCTTGAAGGCCGCCGGTGAATAGCACATTGCCACGAACCGTTTATCAATTGGTGGATTATTTCAACAGGCCCAGCGTTTGAAACACATCAATCAGTTTCGGCAGCGGCTCCTGCAATAGCCACTCAACCTTGAGCCAGAAATTGGGGAGCATGACAGAATGGAGACGCCC
>CAZWZZ010000980.1:0-2786 GCA_964638395.1 uncultured Caldilineaceae bacterium | reverse complement strand
GATTTTCGATTCCTGGGCCTGGATGACCTGGAGTTTTTCCTCGCCGATGCGGAGCTTGGGGTTGCGCTGCCAGGCAGCCACCTCCTGATCGAGCAATTCCTGAGCCGCTTTACGGGCCAATACCTCCGGGTCTAGCTCGATCTGATCGACCAAATAATCGTGGGCCAATTCATAGGCCGGTTCTGCGGCCTCGTCCCCGCTTTCGACCACCCGCAACAGGCGGCTGCTGACCAGGGCGTTGAGGACCTTGGGCAACGCCTCCGGCGGCACGTCCCGGCTCAATTGGGCCGGGGTCAAAATATCCCGCGTCCGATCGGAGCGAACCAGAGCTTCGAGAACCTGCTGGGCCTGATCCCGCTGGCCGGGCGAAATTTCGCGGGTCAGGACGTTCCGCAGATAGTTCCGCAAGATGCCAGCCACCCCGCCCATCTCTTGGAGCGTTTCGACGGTAATCGTCCGGGCCTGGTCGCCCAATCCCCGGTATAAGGCCCAACAGACCAACTGCAACTGGGCGGGCATAATAACCGGCCGGTTGGCCTGGAGTTCGGCCAGGATGCTCTCCACCACGCCCGGCCCGTAGCTCAGGCCGACCAGCCCGGCCGGGGCGATGATGGCGTTGGCTGCTTCGGTACGGTTGAACAGCTTGAGAGGATATTCGTTGGCGAAAATATAGGGCAGCCGCTCCCGAAAGTCGCTCAGGTTGGCGAACTGGTCTTTCCGCATCGACAGCACAAAACGAACCCGCAGCGTCTCATCCTCGACACATTGGGCTAAATCCTCGATGAAAGCCTCTCGCTCCGTCTCTTCGACTCTGGCGAAAAACTCCTCGAATTGATCGAGCAGGATGTAGACAACGGTGGACAGGCCCAGGATGCCGGTCACCCGGCTGAGGAAGGGGCGCAGTTCTAATTGGGCCAGTTCAGGGGTGCGGTGCAGGTCGGGCAGCAGGGTTTGCTTGATGGCCAGCGTCGGCGAGCGGCGCCAGGCCCGGATGTAGAGGGGCAGGTGGCCGTGGGCCAGCAGTTCGGCGGCCAGCCCGGCTTGCAGCAGCGAGGTTTTGCCCGCGCCCGATTCAGCGTGGAGAACGGTCAACCGGCCCCGGCTATCCCCGCTCATCAGCCGCCGCAGGTCTTGTTTAGCCTGATCCCGGCCAAAGAAGAAAGGGGCATCCCCCAGGCGGTAAGGCAGCAGCGAGCGGTAAGGTTCACTGTCCGCCCCGGCTGCGGCCTGGGTGACCTGCCCTTGCAGCCGCTCAACATAGCCGGCCATCGACTGGGCCAGCAGGCGGGTTTCCAATTGGTGCTGCTGCTCGGCCTCTTCAGCGGCGCTCAACATCTGCTGGACGATGACTTGCGCTCCCCGGCCAATGGCGATGTAGCTGCCGCTGATGTCGCCGGTGACGATGACATCCCCTTCGACTTTGCCCGCCTCGACCAGATCGCCGTGGACCGAGGTCAGGTCGTTCTCTTGCGGTTGGGGCGATAATTCTTTTGGGGTTAGATCGGACGGTTCGTGGTTCATTGTTTGTTGTGGGTATGACGTGAGTTTTTAAAAGATCATAGCTATAGTTTACTCGATATGAGTTCTCGCTCCTTGAGTTTTAGCTGAGGCGTCGTTGAGCAGTCATTGACGATCTGTTTCCGGCTCCACCTCCAGCCAGACCACCCGCTCAAAGCCGATGGCCACCACCGCGTAACAACGCAACCGCAGCAAATCGCCATACGTATCTTCCAAAATCTGACGATAATCAACCAATTTGGTTTGGGCCGCCTCTAGCTTGCGGGCCACCACTTCCAAGCCTTGCAATTCATCGCCACTCATTTTTTGCAGGTCGGCCCCGGTCAAGCCGGTCTCGGGCACGGTGACATACTTGAACTCCAGCAGCAAATCCAACAACTCATACTGCCGCATCTCCGGACGGATGATGAGCGTCAAATCGGCATAGCTCCGCTCCAGGGCTGTCTCCGAATCGACGATGTAGAACAGGTCGTTGAACAACAGTGTCAAAAAAGCCGTCTTGACCGTCAACTCGTTGGCCCAGCGATAATCCCGATTGTCAAACACCTTGAAGTAACGCTGCTCCACGAAGTCGCACACCGGCTGCAAATCGCCGGTACTATAAAATGTTTCGGCGGCTTGCACCGCCTCGTTTTTGCCTTCAAAGTCAGGTAATAGCATCTCTTGAATACGGTCAAGGTATAGTTTACGCACCACCGCATTGGGAATTTTCAAGATCAGTTTGCCCAGAGGATTGATACCGGCCAGGGTCAACACCCCAAAGTAGTAGAGCAAGGAGAGCATAAAAGCCGCATCTTTCGGGGCGGTCAGCATCTCCTCGACCCCAAAACGGTCGCTGATCTGTTGCAGGCTCAGGGGTTCTTGCTCGTTGACCGCCTTCAGCAGCAGTTGCTCGCCGCCGGGCAGCCGGGCGATGTAGGCCAGCTTGCCCCGATCCATGGCCAGGTTGGTGTCCAACATCTGCCGGGGATAGTGGCCCTGCTTCTGAAAATTCTCCATAAAATAGAGGGCCAGGGTAGGATTGTAGACAAAGGCTGTCTTGTCGTAGCTGAAGCAGTAGCCGTTGTAAAAGTTCCGCATCATCGCCAAGACTTCGGTGGTTTTGCTCGGCGGCAGGTCACAGGCGGCCACGATGTGATCGAGGGTGGCCTGAATTTCCGTCTCCCAGAAGCCGCACAAGTCGTTAAACTCCGGCTTGAGGTAGATATTTTTGGCCACATTGTAGCCGCTGGTCAGGTCGCTCAAGACCACCGGTGAGACCCCGGTGA
>CAZWZZ010000979.1:1299-2788 GCA_964638395.1 uncultured Caldilineaceae bacterium | reverse complement strand
ATACGGCTACCGCCTACTCAGGATGCGTTTGTCGCTCAACTGCGTAACTCCTAAAAAAGTCAATGTCGGAAACCTCAAAGGTCTTGACTCGTTAATTACGCATAATCCGTTTCTTTTATTTCTATGCTGCAACTTTAGCAAATTCAATATTTGAGTACATTTTTAGAAACCTCCTTGTCTTTTTCTTATCTATATAATAAACTCTATTTAGGACAATATTCGTCCTGTATTATAAAAAAGGAAAAAAATGTATTCACCTACAATGCGTCTTTTAGCCGGTGCGCCCGCTGACGGAAACGTTGATGGCAACAAGTGCGTATCGTGAAGTTCATAGACGGCTAATTAGTAGTAAAAGATGGGAATAAAGGATGGTGTCCAAACAACTCCTAATAGATGAGTTTAGAGAACGGGTATTTCAGCATATTGATATAGAGCAAGAAGATTTAAATCCACTATTAAACTTTGTTAAGAAAAAGAAATATCCCCGTAAAACGTCTCTTCTCAACGTTGGAGATAAGTGGGATAAACTATTTTATATTCATCAAGGGCTAATTAGACTGTTCTATACCGATATAGAAGGGCGAGAGTTCAATAAAGCATTTTTTTGGGAAGGACATTGTATCTGGCCCGTAGCTCCAAGAGACCGCAATGAGGAGATTTTGTTCAACATCGCTGCTTTGGAAGATGTGACGGTTTTAGAGTGTTCATTTGAGCGGATCTACAATTTCTTAAAGCAACGTGGGCACTGGGAAAAATTTGCACTGCCCTTCGCCGAGACCTTAGTTGAGCAAAAGTTTCGACGTGAACACGATTTGCTACTCCTCTCTGCTACGAAACGCTTTGAAGAACTCTCCAGAGCTCATCCCAATATTGTCCACCGCATTCCTGATTATCATTTAGCCTCATTTTTGGGCATCACAAATGTATCATTATCCAGAATAAAGCGAATGGCAAATGTTTAACAAATGATAATGAAACATCTGGCTGATTGTGTTATCCTCTTTATAGTTAGGCGTCGAAACAAAGGACGCTGAGCAAAATTTACTAACCTCATTTATGAGTCGGAGGATAATCATGAAAACGTTGAATTCAACTACCCAATTAGCTGTGGCTTCATTGCTTGGCCTGGTCATTTTGCACCTCGTTCAGTTAGGCACCTTGTTTGCACAATTGGAGTTATCTCCACCTATGTTTGTTGGCCCTTTAATCGGGACTGCAATTGCTATACAGGCGGTAAGCATTCCACTTATCTTGTGGCAGCACAAAAGTCGAATATTGTGGATTATTGCCGTTGTGCTGACAGCTATACCGAGCATTGGCCCTCAAAAATTTATTATCGAACCTGATGCGCTCATATTATCCCCAATGATAATTTTGGGTACGATATTTACTGCAATCTTAATAGTTTATGCCGCTACTGACGGCAAAGTGAAAGAAACGGGTAGCCAAAAAGTTGATGCAGTCGTCACGTAAGGTATATCAGGTTTCA
>CAZWZZ010000979.1:0-1199 GCA_964638395.1 uncultured Caldilineaceae bacterium | reverse complement strand
TATGCAATTTCTTAATTGAAGTAACTATCCAACGAAGCTTCGCCTCAAACCGACCAGTTTATTAATGGGACACAGATGCACACAGATTTCCCGGATTTTTAATTTTCTTTATCTGTGCGCTTTGCGTCCGTGAAAATCCGTGTCCAAAAACTTGTCTACCCTGCCGCCAGGGCCGCAACTTTTTCGGCCAGCCGGTGCAACGCTTCGCGCAATTCGGGCGGGTGGCGCACCTCCAGGGGACAATCTAACCCGGCCAAAACGTAGGCCATCCATGCTAAATCGGGCGCATAACAGATCATTTGCACCTGCTCCGGGCCAAATTCATCCAGGGTGGCCAGGGCGGGTGGGATAAGCCGTTGAGCCTCGACCAGAGTCGTCTGCAAAACGACCTCAACCCGCCAGGGGTTTGGCGTTGAGGCAATCGACCGCTCGACATGCGGCAAAGCGTCAAAATCAGGGGGCCGGGTAAACAGTTCATCGCTGGCAGTGACGCTCACCACTCGATCAACCCGGAAGGTCCGCAAATCTTGCCGCAGGTGACAATAGCCCACCGTATACCAATAGCCCACGCGGTAGACCAGGCCGTAGGGATCAAACCGGCGAGTCGTCTCCGCTCCCTGCCAACTTTTATAGTTCAGGACAACTCGCTGGCTTTGATGCAGGGCCAAACTGATGGTCATAACCACCTCACTGGGCGGCGGGGCGGCGTTGGTTGCCGGCATCTCCACGGTCAAGGTCGCTTCTAGGGCTTGCACCCGCTCCTTCAAATCCAGGGGCATCACCCGTTCGATCTTGGCCAGGGCGCTCTCCATCGCGGTGTCCACCACCCCCCGCCCTAACCGGCGATTGAGCAGCAAGCCCAAGACCAGGGCTACCCCTTCATCTTCGTTGAACATCAGCGGCGGCAGCTTGTAGCCGGGCCGCAACCGATACCCGCCATAGCGACCTCGCTCAGCCTCGATGGGAATCCCCATATCTTGCAGCATGACGATATAACGGCGCACTGTGCGCCTGTCTACTTCCAAACGCTCGGCCAGAGCTTGCCCACTGAGCTGAGGATAGGCTTGCAGCAGTTCCAACACGGTTAGCACGCGGGTGGCTGGGTTATACATACGATACCTCTCTTGACGAAATATTGGTCTAAATCCGACGTTTATTAGGACCGATTATGTCCGCATTTGCTGATAAGATCAAATTAT
>CAZWZZ010000978.1:0-2788 GCA_964638395.1 uncultured Caldilineaceae bacterium | reverse complement strand
ACCGAGGTGCTGCTCTACTCCGCCAGCCGGGCCCAACTGGTGGCGCAGGTCATCCGCCCTCATCTGGCGCAGGGGGGGATCGTCCTGTGTGATCGGTATGCCGACAGCTTTTATGCTTACCAGGGGTATGGCCGGGGCATAGATTTTGATACGTTGCGGCTGGTTACCCGCCTGGCGACGCAACAGTTGATGCCCGACCTGACGATCTATCTGGACCTGGCCGTTGAGCAGGGGCTCAAACGTCGCCAGGCCGCCAACCGGCAGGATGGACAGAGTGAGTGGAATCGTTTGGATCGGCTTGATGTGGCCTTTCACGAGCGGGTGCGGGCCGGATATTTGAAAATGGCCCAGGATGAGCCGGAGCGGTGGCTCATTTTGGATGGATCGAGAGCCGTGGCGGCGATCCAGCAGGAGATTTGTGGGCGGCTGGAGGCGATATTGACAAAAGCCTAACCATTCCAATCGTCGTCGGCCCCACCGCTCCCGCCCAGGTCGGGCATTGATTTTTCGATAGACTCCGGGTCTTCGCCCGCTTCCAGGCGGCCCACCACTTCGTTAAATTCGCTACCCAGCTCTTCCCCCAACTCGTTGCCCATCTTACGCATCCAGCGGCCCATCGACTTGGGGTCATTTTCATCCAACCCGGCCAGCTTACTGGGGTCGGCCAGGCTTTCCAGACGGCTTTCTTCGGAGCGCACGACCGCCACTCGTGACACCAGCCGCTTCAAATTTTTGCCCTGGCAGCGGGGGCAGACCGGCGTTTTGGTTTCCACCTCGGAAAATGTGCGAAAAAAGATGTTGACCCGTTTGCGGCAATCGTAGCAACCGTATTCGTAGATTGGCATCTTTCACCTCGTCGAGACTGTTTTAAAAGCGTTCCAGAGTCCACAGATAGACACAGATTGTCACTGATCGTATCAAAATTTTGATAAAAATCTGTGAACATCAGTGTAAATCTGTGGACAACTCTGTAACCTGTCACGTTTGAAACAGCGTCTTAGCCTGCTGGCTGTGTCCCTGTGTCCGGCTTATCCTCCTCCTGAACCTCTGCCGGTGGCTCGGTGGCGACTGCGGGTGTTTCGGGTTCGACCTCGGCGACTTCAGGTGTTTCTTCGGGTGCGGCCTCGGCGACCGGTATTTCTTCGACCGGTATTTCTTCGATGGAGGGCAGCTCCCCCTCGGCTGCCGCCGCTTCGGCTTCGGCCAACTCTTTCTCGGTCAGACGGGATCGTTCTAAAATACCGCCTTCCGGCAGGACCTCGACCTTGATGGCCGTTTTCAGATCGATCATCAACTTGATCGTTACTTCCTGCTCGCCCAGGCTCCGCAGCGGTTCCGGCAGGGCTACCTTGCGCTTGTCGATAGGGATGCCGGTTTGCTCCTCGATGGCCTCGGCGATATCGCCTGAGGTGACGGAGCCGTACAGTTTGCCGGTTTCACCGGCACGTCGTTCAAACAGTAGCTCCACCCCGGAGATCTGGTTGGCGATTGCTTCGGCATCCTGCCGCTCCTGGGCACGACGTTTTTCAGCCACTTTGCGAATGGTTTCGGCCTGTTTCAAGGCCCCTTCCGTCGCCAGAACGGCTAATCTTTGGGGGATGAGGTAGTTACGTCCAAAGCCATTCGCCACTTTTTTGACGTCGCCCGCATACCCCAGATTATCAACGTCTTCTATTAACAAAACCTTCATTGAAATCGTCTCCAAAAAATTATTTATACCGTAAAACGGATAGGTTGCATTTAACACACAAACTTAGAGTATACTCCAAAGCAAAAATTTATCAAAATTCCGGGATGGTTCGGGTGCGTCCCCCATCGTGATACCACACCTGCGGCCAAACCCGCGCAATTTCACCAAAATTTAGCCCCAATACATCCGGTCATCATCTGCCTTTAGCCGTGGAGATTGTCAAAGGTCTGGAAATCACTTATACTATTACTATTACATTTATTTAAGCAGTGCCGCAGACATACGCTTTGATGAAGGTTTAAGTTCATATGGCACAAGTCGTTTATAAAACCGATCTATTAGAAACAGCTTTGCAAGAATTATGTCATAAATTAGAAGGGGTGCAGGGCGCTGTGATCGTCAGTGTTGAAGGGTTTGTGGTAGCCGCCTATGCCCCACACGAGAGCGATATGCACGAAGAAGGCCCGACCAGCAGTCCCCAGGTGGCAGCGATGGCTGCCACCTTGATCGCTTTGGGAGAACGCACGCTGGCCCGTCTGGCTCAGGGGGATATGATTCGCCTCTTGATCGAAGGCAATGACGGGGGGATGATCGTCGTTCCGGCCAACGACCGGGCCTCTGTGGCGGTCATGGTTGACCGCGAGGCAAAAATGGGGCTGGTTCTGTATGCCTTGCAGCAGAGCGCCGCCACGATCAGCGATATTTTGGAGGGGGCCGCCCGTTGATGATGACCCTCAATCAGCCAAAAACTCGCGATAACAGCCAGCTACTACAGGACATCCTGGATCAGCTAACCGCTAATAATGAAGAGATTCTGAGCGCCCTGGTCATTAGTGATGATGGTCTCAAAGTGGCGTCCGGGTTACCCCATCAGGATGATGACGATCTCGCGCTCACCGCTTCCGATCTGGTTGATACCGCCCAGGATTTTAGTAAGCGGCTGGAGCATGGCCGGCTGAACCGCGTTGTGCTGGAAGGGGAACAGCGCACGACCGTCATCGTCCGGGCCAGCAAACGCACCGTTCTGGCCGTTTCTATGCCCACTCAGGCCAAATTAGGCTTGATTACGCACGCTATGCGTCGGGCCGCCGATCAAAT
>CAZWZZ010000977.1:0-2790 GCA_964638395.1 uncultured Caldilineaceae bacterium | reverse complement strand
GCCGTTCGCGCCCTCGCCCCGGAAACGATCACCCGCCGGGAACAGGTGTTTGTGTGGCTCCTGCCTTTTACGGTACATTCCCGGTCCAATTACAACAGGGAATGAGAATTAAATAACTTACCCGTTTTCCTTGCTCCCCTAAAACGTGAAACGTAAAACGTAATGACTTACTCAGAAAACCCTTACGTTTTACGCATTACGTTTTATCACGAACATTGAACTGGGTAATTTATTTAAGTGCCGTTCCAGGGCTTCGTCGCCAAAACCAAGCCTCAGCCCAATCAAGGTGGATTGATTTTTCCTTTAACCTCGACCATGCTATACTCATCGTTTGACTTTAGAATAGTACCATATAGAAGGAAGCTGTTATGGACGAATTGCGAGACAAACTTACCGAGATGCAGGAGCGGATCGGTTCAAACCTGGTGCGTCTTTGACGTATCGGGCAAAGAAAAAGAGATCCAAGCCTTAGAGAAGGAGTCGAGTGCGCCCGACTTCTGGAATGACCAGCGGGTAGCGCAGGAGAAGATGCAGCACCTGTCCGAACTGCGGGACCAGGTCGAGACGTGGCGCACCATCGAGCGACGGGTGAATGATGCCCTGGAATTGCTCGAGATGTCAGCGGCGGAAGAGGATGAGTCGCTGTTGGCGGAGCTAACCGAGGAAGTGACGGCGATCAGTAGCTTGCTGGAGCGGTTGGAGTTTCAGTTGGTGCTGTCCGGCAAGCATGACAAGGACGGGGCACTGCTGTCGATCCACGCCGGGGCCGGGGGTACGGAGAGCCAGGATTGGGCCGAGATGTTGATGCGGATGTATATGCGCTGGGCCGAGGCGAATGGCTACAAAACCTTGATGGTCGATCAGACCCAGGGGGAGGAGGCCGGCCTGAAAAGCGTCACCCTGGAAATTAGCGGCGATTATGTCTACGGCTATCTCAAATCGGAGCGGGGGGTGCATCGGCTGGTAAGGATTTCCCCGTTCGATGCCTCCGGGAGGCGGCACACCTCCTTTGCCCTGGTCGAAGTGGTGCCGGATATCGGCGAGGACATCGAAATCGAGATCAACCCCGAAGAGATCGAAATGGATGTTTACAAATCGGGGGGGGCCGGAGGCCAGCACGTCCAGAAAAACTCAACGGCCATCCGCTTGAAGCATCTGCCGACCGGGATCGTCGTCACCTGTCAGAATGAGCGGAGCCAGCTCCAAAACCGGGAAACGGCTATGCGGATTTTGCGCGGGCGGCTGTATGACCTGGAGCTAAAGAAGCAGGAAGAGGAGCAAGCCCGGCTGAAAGGGCAGCATGTCGAGGCCGGCTGGGGCAACCAAATCCGCTCCTATGTCTTGCACCCGTACAAAATGGTCAAAGATCACCGGACCAATTATGAAGTGGGCAATGCCGAAGGGGTGTTGGATGGGCGGCTGGATGATTTTATGCAAGCCTATCTGCGCCACATGATCGGCGAGGTAGAAGCGTAAGGCTGTTCCAGGACCACTGCAACCTGTATCTGACCAGCACAATTTTGCGAGGCAACCCTTACGTTTTACGCTTCACGTTTTACGAATAGGTATTTTGTACCAAAAAGCAGATCGTTCTTGACATATTTTATCCTGGCGGCTATAATTGTTGCGTATAAAGTGAAAAAGCGATGGTGATAGCCCTGACGGCTAAAAATTCAATAAACAATCTACGAAAGATTTGCGCCCTACTAACCCTAGCGGCGCATTTTTTGCTGTAATTAAGTCCACGACACTTATCAATAACAGTCAATGCCCCCAAACTCAGACGACATAATTTTAACCAATTTTGAAGAATCGTTGACCCAGGCGGCCCTGTCCTCCTCGACCATTGTCAACTACCTGGCCGACCTGCGCACGTTTTTGCGGTGGGGGCAGTGTGAAATCGACAGCGACTTTACCTTGCTCATCGTCAACCAGGAGCATATTCGTCTATACCGCCACCATCTAACCGGCAATCTCAACCGGGCCGCTTCGACCGTCAACCGCCATCTGATGGCGTTGAAAAAGTTTTTTACCTTTGCCCTGCGAATGGGCATGATTTCGATCAACCCGATGACCGGTGTGGCCCTGGTGCAGGATGACGACTCGGCCATGCTCCAACCGTTGGCCCCGGCAGACATCAATCGGCTGTTGGAAGCGGCCCGGAACGGGCCTCGGGCCGGGCTGGTTCGGCGGGATGTGGCCATTTTGGAGCTACTCGTCTATGCCGGGCTGCGTGTCAGCGAGGTAACAAATTTGGGGAAGGATGATCTGATTTTCGATCATCCGGGCGTGCGCTTGAAGGTTTGCTATCAACAGGATGACTCAAAGACGCGCTACCTGCCGCTGTCAACCGCTATCTGCCGCACGCTGACCGATTACCTGGCCATCCGGCCCCAGACCGACAAAACTGATTGTCTCTTCCTCAGCCAGCGGGGGCAGTCGATTTCGGAGCGGACGGTACAGCGCATTGTGCGGGACTGTGCCAGAGCCGCCGGGCTGGAGGGGGTCTCGGCCCAAACCCTGCGCCGCACCTTTGCCCTCCAGCTTTTTAGGGAGACAAATGACCTCGATCTGGTCTCGGAGCGGTTGGGGCATCAATCTAAAGCAATTACGGCTCAATATCTATTGGTGAATGAAATGACGAGCCTGGAGAGACAAATTTAGGAAAGGAGATGTGGGTTGAGCTACCCCTATTGCTCAAGGCAGTTCCAAATTTAATTGTTAACCCGTCAAACGTAAACCACGAAACGTAAAATCCACTCAGGATCAAAAACGTTACGTTTTATGTTT
>CAZWZZ010000976.1:0-2791 GCA_964638395.1 uncultured Caldilineaceae bacterium | reverse complement strand
TTCATTCTTCATTCTTTCATTCTTTCATTCTTCATTGTTCATTGTTCATTGTTCATTATTTCATTCCCAACAACCCCGCCGCCCCCTGGGCCAGGGCCTCCGCCACCAACCGGGCCCCCAACGACTGGGCCGCCGCCACACCAGCCCGGCCCGTGACCCGGATCACCTGCTGCCCATCCGGTCGAGCGACCAAGGCCCGCAGCGACACCTGATCCCCGTCGATCTGGCCCAAAGCCCCGACCGGCAGGGAGCAGCCGCCCCCCAACCCGGCCAGAAAAGCCCGCTCCGCCGTGACTGCCGCCCGGGTCGGGCCATCATCCAACACCTGCAAATAGCGGGTCGTTTCGGGATCATTGGCCCGGCCCTGGATGCCCAGCGCCCCCTGGCCCGGCGCGGGCAACATCAGGCTGTCCGGCAGGCGATGGGCATAGTCGAGATCGGTCTGGCCCATCCGGGTCAAACCGGCCTCGGCCAGAATGGTGGCGTCGTAGCCATACGCCTGCTCCGTCACCTTCCGCAGCCGGGTCTCCACGTTGCCCCGAATATCTTTGATCGTCAAATCGGGCCGGATGGCCAAAATCTGGGCGGCCCGGCGCAGGCTGCTGGTTCCCACCACCGCGCCGGGGGCTAACGCCTCGACATGGGTCGCCCGGTGGCAGATAAACATATCCCCGGTCGGGGCGCGGTCGGGAATGGCCACCACGGTCAAGCCGGGGCTATCCTCAACCGGCAAATCCTTCAAACTGTGGACGGCCAGATCGATCCGCTTCTCCAGCAGCGCCGCCTCCAGCTCCGCCGTGAACAGCCCCTTCCCGCCAATGGCCGGCAACGGATCGCGCCGGTTCAGATCCCCCTGGGTGTCGATCAGCTCGATCTCCACCGCCAGATCATCCCAGGCGGCCAGCAACATCTGCCGGACCAGCTTCGATTGTATTTGGGCCAACGTTGAACGGCGTGAGCCGATGATAAGCGTTTTCGTCATACGTCCTTTTCTTTTTGATCAGTTTGAGCAGTCCGATTGGCCACGATCCGGGCGAAGGAGCGGCTATGTAGCTCCTCCAGGGTGATGCCGGTGGCCAGGGCCTCCGCTTCGGTGATGGCCCCGCAGGCGAGGCCCCGCAGGAAAAAGTTCAGCAAGCCCTGCCCCGTGGCCGCATCATCAAACGTGTTGCCGACCAGGGTGGCCTGGGCTGCCTGCTCGATGAAGTTCCGCAAGCGGCGGGAGGCATCGGCCAGATTCTCCAAAAAGAAGGCATAGGTGGCCGCGTACCGCACCGGCAGTTGGGCCGGATGCAGATCCCAGCCCTGGTAATAACCGTGGGCCAACGAATGGCGCACATTCTCATAATGGAGCCGCCAGGCCTGATGCACCGCCGCCTGATTAGCCGCCCTCTGTTCCGGGGTCAACGTCTGGCCGGCTTCGGCCCGGTGGCGGGCAATGGGCATAACGTTGGTCACGCCATCGCTGAGGGTGATGCCTGTCCCGGCCAGGCTGACCTGCATTATGTGCCGGGCGAAATCGGCCGCCGCGTGGGTGTGGCGCTGGTAGGCGGCGATGATGTGACACAGGGCCGTGTAATCATACGTGCCAAAGGCGACCGAGGTGACCCGCCCCCGCCCGGCCTGCACCAGCCGATGCAGAGCCACCTCCCCCCGGCGGTTGATGAGGGCCTGGGGCGTTTCGATCATCAGATCGAGACGGATACTTTTGGGCGGAAAGCCATGCTTCGTCTCCAGGGCCGCCACCACATCGACCAGGGCCTCCACCTGGGCGGCCAGGGTCACCTTGGGCAGGTTGATGATAAAATTGTCCGGCAACCGGCCCCCGCTCTCCCCGGCCAGCGTCGTCAAGAAAATGTCCAGGGTGCGGATGGCCCGCCCATACGCCTCGGCCGAAAAGGATTTGGGGCGGATGCCGATGAAGGGGGGCAGATCGCCGGCGGCCAGCCCGGCCGCCACCTGCCGGGCAGCAGCGGCGGCATGCCCATCCTCCTCCGTATCGGCCCGGTAACCATACCCATCCTCGAAGTCGATCCGATAATCTTCGACCGGCTCCCGGCGCAGCTTCTCCCGCACCCGGTGGTAGATGGTGTAGGCCAGCCGGGCCGGGTCGGGGGCTGGCTCAGCAGCCGGTTCCCCCTCCGCATCGGCCATCTGCTGCCCCAGCGCGGCCACCGCCGCCTCGCTTGTCGGCAGCTCCGCCGCCCCCGGCAGCCCCAACGCCCTGGCCAGCCCGGCAAAGTTGGGCGCATACGTTTCCAGGTTGCGCAGGGCCAACTGCCCCAACTTCCGGTGGGTGGTAGCCTTGAACAGATGCGCCCCACCATACACCGAATGGATCGGCTGCCGCCCGACCAGGCTATCCCCCCCGTAATAGTCGGCAAAGGCATTTTGGGCCCCGGCCAGACGCAGCTCGATGGTACTCAATGTTTTTTCATCTAAGGATGGTTGCATACGCTTGAAAACGCTCAGAAGTTATTTTGAAAAGAAGAGTTTCCCATTACCATTAGGACTTACGCAGTTCAAGACCCTAAAGGTTTCCGCCATCAACTTCAGGCGGAAATCTGAATAATTTGGGGCTAAATCTGTAATGGGCAAACACATCTTGAACAACAACACTACATCGGATTAGGAAAGAAACGGATAGAAAAAGCCCGAAATCCGCTGTTTTCTCCATCCGTTGTAGTGTTTAGGTTGCACAAAATGTTGTTGACCCTTACAAATTTGGGGCTAAATCCAATACCTTTCAAATAAGACGATTCTTCGGAGCTATGTCGCTCGCCACCCCCCC
>CAZWZZ010000975.1:0-2797 GCA_964638395.1 uncultured Caldilineaceae bacterium | reverse complement strand
TTTCTATTCATTTCATTTGCCGTTTCCATACAGCCGGCCATGCTCGCCGGTATAGGGGAGGAGGGCCATATAACGGGCCCGCTTAATGGCCTGCGCTACTTTACGCTGCATCCGAGGCGTGGCGCCGGTTCGACGGCGAGGTCGAATCGCGCCATTAGGAGCCATAAAGTAACGTAAGACTTGCAAATTTTTCCAATCGATTTCATCTTCTTTAAATGGTGGAAAGCGGCGCCTGGTTTGGTAGCGAAAGCCGGGACGCCTCCTCTGGTCAGGGCGAGCCACAGACTTGGTTCGCCTCACTTTTGATTGCGGGGCGTTGCTCCCGTTACCGGTCTCTTTAACGTCATCATTCTTGTTTTTCGGTTGATTCATCACTCATCCTCTACAGTGATTTTCTAAGGCTAAACTTCAGCAGCCTCTTTGGGGATGCGATAAACGCCGTTAGTCGCACCGTTGGCGATGCAAGCCACCTCCTCGACTTTGTAAACCTTGCCGGTTGTCCAGGCCATAGCCTCCATCAAGGCTCCAACCGCCACATAACCGCACGGCTTGTCATGCGCTTTTCGCCACCGGCAGGGGCAGGTGTCGGTCACGTAGTAGAACGCATCATCCTCTTCAACAACGTGACTGGGCTGGTTGAGCCGCTCCGTGGCCGCTTTAGCCATTCGCTCCAGAATTAGCTTCATGCGAGTTTTCTCCGGGAGGGCCTTCAAGGCGACGCCGGCCAAGCCGAGAATAGCCGGTTGGTCTTTTAGACCAAAGCGAAACGTAGCCCGCCCAATCCGCAGTAACATAGCCCGCGCCCCGCGTGGCCCATAAAAATCTTCGACGGCATCCTGTACCGCCCCATATTCTGAAAAGGTCGAGTTCATTACCAAATCTTTTTTTGGGGGGGCCGTGTTATAGTGACTTAATTGGCCCGCATTGAGGACGGCTTTTAGACCATTTTCGCCCATCACTTCCGCTAACGCATCCAGCAAGACCCGCAAGGCGGCATTGGGCATTGGACGTTCATCTGACATAATTTTTTATTTCTCCTCTCAACATAGACCCTCACCCCCACCCCTCTCCCAATGGGAGAGGGGAGTCGCGCCAGCGACGGGGTGAGGGGAGTCGCGCCAGCGACGGGGTGAGGGTAAAGATTTTCGTTACTCATTGCTGTGCCACAGGAAATGTTCAACTCCCGGAATAGATGGGGGAAAGAAAGGGGTTACATCTCGACATCTTTGAGGGTTAAACCTGTTTTCTTGAGATAGGTCATGAAGCCTTTTTTATTGATGGTACGTAACGCTCGGGCCGATAGTTTGACGCATATTGTGCGGCCCAACTCTGGCACATAAATCGTACGCTTCTGGACGTTTGGTAGCCAACGTCGTCGAGTCTTCTTCTGGGAGTGGGACACCCGGTTGCCGGCTAACGGCTTTTTACCGGTCAGTTTGCAGACACGGGACATAGTTTATTTCTCCTCTCGATATAAAACGTGCCGTTTGACAAGCGGATCATATTTCCTGACTTCGATCCGTTGGGGATCGTTGCGCCGGTTTTTCTCGGTGATATAAGTATGACTGCTCTCGGTGCTGCGGAGTTTAACGACGATACGTACACCCTTTTTCTTGGCCATAGATGCCTCCTTGTTATAAATGAGAAATTATCTCATTTAGGGGTAAATTTTTTACGACTGCCAATAATCTGCTAACTCCTGCCAGGTGGTCGCTACCGCTTCGGCGGGGACGCTCTGCTTGGATTGCCGCCATTTGTCGATGCAATGCTGCCGGTAGTTTACCCCCACATTTAATGCGATCCACTGCTCGTAATGGCTGATCCAACGCAACGCGGCCGCCGCCAGGTTACGGGTTCGGGCCGCTTCGTCAGGCGTTCGCGGTTTGTGAGCCGGGGGCGCTTCCGCCTGGGCAATACAGCTCGAAGGCAGGTGGGCCGAAGCGGTCAATTTAGGCTGAAACTCATACCGCTTCAGGAAAAGCCCGCCCATTGGGGCGTCGCCATAGAACATGCCAAAGCCCCACAAAGCGATTTGACAATCAGGCGTTGGCGCAAAAAGATAGCTGCTCCGTTTTGCTTCGAAGCAATGATAGCGGGTGAACCCATAGGCCAGCAGCAGATTACCCTCCGGGCGGCGCACATCCTGGCCCCAACACCACATCTGTTGGTCTAACAAACTGCGGCCCAATTTCCGGGTCTTGGCGGAGATGGGGAGCAGCGTGACGATTCGTTGTTGTTGGTTGGCGTTCCGCTTTTTGGTTTTACTTTGTTTGTGCATAATATTTTGACATTATCGTAGCTGCCGGAATTTGTTTGTTACTGATCCTTACACCATTCTCTACTCAATTTCGTAAGCAAACTTAAATAGCAGGACTCGCTCGCCGGGCAACCTGGCCAGGATGACCACTTCACAGGCCGGATTGTAAGTTCGGAGATGGCTCCCGGCGTTGTCATCCGGCAGCGGGCCGACTTCAACCAAAATCCGGCTCACACTCAGATATCCACCGCTCACCTGAGGGGAGTGGCGCAGGTCGATAACCACCGCGCCCCGCCCCTCACTTTTATACCCGGAATGGGCTTCAGCGACGATGGTCTCAAAGGATGAGATAATATAATTCAAAATGTCAGACTGAATGTCCGTTGTTACCTGGTTCATACGTCCTGCCTTATTTGAGACATTTTCTCATTTAAGTCGAAAAAATTAGGCTCTATGAGCTTTTATGGGGTAGCGACCGCATCCTAATGCGGGAGCGGGCATAAGGATGCCCTCACCACAAAAAATCTCAGAGAGCCAAAA
>CAZWZZ010000974.1:0-2802 GCA_964638395.1 uncultured Caldilineaceae bacterium | reverse complement strand
TGCGGCCATCGACGGCCTGGGCGTCGGCCTGCTCCGGGGACATATAGGCGGCGGTTCCGGGACCGTAGCCGGTCTGGGTCAGCTTGGTTGGATCATCAACCAGCTTGACCAGCCCAAAATCGGCCAGCAGCGGCCAGTCGGCGGCCAGTAGAATGTTGCTCGGCTTGACGTCCCGGTGGATGACACCCTGCGCGTGGGCATAGCCGAGGGCGTCGGCTACCGGCTCCAACAGGGCCAGGCTGTGGGCCAGGTCGAGCCGCTGCTGCATAGCCGTCTCCAGCGTCCGCCCCCCGGTGATGTAACGCATGGCGATGAAACTGTACCCCTGCGCCTGCCCAAAGTCGAAGATGGTCAAAATGTGGGGATGTTCGAGGGCGGCGGCGGTCTGGGCCTCCCGCTCGAAACGGACCAGGAAACCGGACTGGGCGGCCACCGGCGGCGATAGCACCTTCAGGGCCACATCACGGGCCAGGCTTTTCTGCCGGGCGCGGTAGACCACCGCCATCCCGCCCTGCCCGATTGGTTCGATGATGTCATAGGGGCCAAGGGATTGGCCGGGTAAGTTTGTCATAAGTCGTTGGCTCTCTGGGGTGATGAAAGGGATTAGGAGATGGGGAGAAAGAGATAGGGAGATAAGGAGATGGGGAGATTAGAAGATTCTCCATCGCCCAATCTCCAATCACCCCATCTCCAATCTCCAAATCTTCAATCCCCTCATCTCCAACTTTGCCCAATTTTAACAGCTTTTGGATGACAAAACAAGACAGAGAGGGTGTTGTCAGTTTGGGCAAGGTGGCGTACAATAAACGGGGATGGGGAGATTGGGAGATCAGGAGATTGGGTAATTGAAACCGTTTGCTGCTGAAAGGAGACGCCGATGAGCGATAATCCAGAAATCAACGTTGACGGCGATGTGGGCCGGGATGTTTCCAATAATGTCGTCGCCGGACGGGATGTCAATATTATCTTGCCAAACCCATCCTCCCGCAGTAAAATTTCGATCAGGCTCACAATAAGGAGGGCACCATGAAACATCACCTACCCTTAGAAATTACGTATGAAGACAAAACCTGGCTGGCCCGTAGCTCGGCGGTGCAGGGCCTTTTGGTGACGGGCGACACGCTCGACCAGGTATTAACCGAACTGCCGGTCGTGGCCCAAGCTTTGTTCGAGGCGTGCCAGGAAAAAGGCTGGAGTTTTGTCAAAGATGCGCCTGGGGCGCATCTGTCGGACATCGTTTGGACGTTGGAGTTACCACCAGGGAGGCAAACCAATGACATCCTACCCAGCCTACGTGCAACAACTTCTGGATCAGGCCCGCGAAGAGGGGCAGTGGCACTGCGGCCAGCCTGATGCGGCGGCCCTCTGTTACGAGGTGTTGGCGCTTTTTCCGGATCACGCAGAAGCCGCCGCGTTGATCTACGATATTTTTTGTGATACGTGGCTCATTTACGACAACCGGGTGGCTCTCCAGCGCCATATCGAGGAGTGGGATGATCGGCCCTGGCAGCAGCGACGGCGGTTGGCCCTCTCCTTCCGCTTTATGAGCCGCTGGGTGGGCTGGCAGCGGGAGTATGAGGAAGGGTATGAACAGGAGCGCACCGGCCCGCCCGATGTGGCCGAACTGCTGGAGGCGGGGCGGGGCCAACTGCTCCACGCCTACTGTTTGGGGGATAATGAATGTACCACGCTGGCCTGGAGCCATTTTGAAGAGGCCGTCCGCCGCACCAACGACCCGCGCCTGGCCTTGTTGTGGGTGGGCAAACAGTATGCCGACCTCGGCTTTTTGGCCGATGCCGCCGAGGTGTTGGGCGATTTGGTTCACCGCTTCAACGACCCGGATGCCCGGCGGCTGCTGGCCGAGGTGCGCTGGTGGCGAGACAACGGCCATCGCCTGCCCTGGCTGCCGCCCGCCGGGGACGGCTCCCGTTACAAGAGAATGATGCAGCACATCGACCCGGAGGCCCCGGACGACGAGGCGATCATCCGTGACCTGCGCCGGGAGGCCGGGCTACCCGATCCTGTCGAGCCGGATGCCGCCTTCAACGAGGCCATTGAAAGCGCCCTGACCGGCTTTGTCACCGGCCCCACCCCGGCGGAGGCGCGGGTCGATTGGCGCTTTCTGGATGAGGATGACGGCCAACCCGGTCCCCTCCCGGAATGGGTTCAAAAAATGATGGCTCTCATGCCCCCCGACATTGCCGCCGAGTTGGCCAATCAACACCGCTGGACCCGGCCCATTCCACCCCCGGCCACGCCCCCGCGCTATAACCCCCACGATCCGCCTTTCAATCCCGACGAGTTTTTGGGCGGAATTGAGGGGTAATGTTGGTACCACTCTGGGACGCCGGAGCGGCCCGGCTCCGTTCCGCCGGGGAGCGCCGGAACGAGGGAAAACAGCCAGATTTCTATTTGACACGTACAACTTGTCACCCTGGCCGAATCGGTTACAATAGAATACAGGCCCTTTGTCCGTTGTCCGTTGTCCTTTGTCCGTGGTCATTGGCAAAGAACAACGGACCACGGACTCTTAGAAGCTGTTTTAAAAGTGGAAGGTTACAGCGTTATCCACAGATTTACACAGATATTCACAGATTTTTATCAGAATTTTGATACTATCAGTGACAATCTGTGTCTATCTGTGGACCCTGGAACTCTTTTAAAACAGCTTCTTAGCCTTAGCCTCGGCCTCAGCCTTTAAACACGGACGTCGCCCTATGTCCATCCAACTGATTCGCCAATACCACCAGCAATTCCAAATTTAAAAATGTCAGGTAGGGGCAGGGGAAATATCCAATTCGA
>CAZWZZ010000973.1:1513-2803 GCA_964638395.1 uncultured Caldilineaceae bacterium | reverse complement strand
GCCGAATTTGGGCCAAGCGGCAGGAAAACCTGATCCAGGCCAAATTTTTACGCCGTTTTTGACGGCCACGTTTACAGACAATGGTTACACGTTGGACATCACACATCCAAAATTTTTTTGGTCGCCGCCGGAACGAGCCGGAGCCGCCGCCGGAACCTCGCGCTTTTCAGCCGGCGATGGGGCCGGTCGGGCAGTGGGCTATGCGCCGGGTGCAGCGCATGCTGCCCATCTTTCAGGTGCAGGGCTACCGGGGAGCGCGGGTGGGCAAGCTGATCCGGGGGGCGCGGCACATCGCCGTGCCGGTACAGCCGTCGCTGCACGACATCGCCAAATTCAGCGACCTGCATCGCCGCTGGCTGACGCTGACGACCAATGTCGGCAAGGCCGCCGGCACCAAAGCCTATGCCGAGTGGGATAACGCGGTGATCTACTACTTTCTGCAATTGCCGGAGGATTACTGGATCACCTACCGCCTGTCGGAGTTGCACGGGCGGGCGATTGGCATGACCGAGTATAAAAAGCAGATCGAGTACCGCTTCAGCGAGTCCTACCCCCACGCCCTGGTGGCCGGGGCGACCGGGTCGGGCAAGAGCGTGGCTCTGGAAAGCATCATCTTTGCCCTGGCCCGGACCTACACGCCCCAGGAGTTGGGGCTAATCATCATCGACCCCCACCACGCGCTGGGAGCCAGACCGGATGGGCAGGATGCCGGGACGTTTGAGAATCTGGAGCATCTACTGCTGCCCATCGCCCAGACGCCCCAGGCTATCGCCGCTGCGTTTCAGTACGCCTACAGTGCCCTGGCCGAGCGCAAGGGCAACGACCTGCGGGGACGGGGTCTGCGGCGCATCGCCATCATCGCCGATGAGCTATCGGACGCGACCGTGTTGGGACGCAAGGATGGCGAGCAGCAAATGCAGAATCTGTTGATTGCCAACACGCTGGCGGCGGAGGGGCGCAAATTCAAGATCAACCTGATTATGGGCGCTCAAAAACCGGAGGTGGTCGATAGCGAACTGTTTGACCATCTGAACTATCGCTTCGTCGGGCGGGTCTCCAACAACAATCTGGGGACGCGGATTCTGGGCAAGCCAGGCTTCAAGCTAGCCGATCTGAACGGCCACGGCGATTTCTTCATCTCCGCCGACCGGGTCAATCGTTTTCAATTCGCCCTGCCGCTGCGGCCCGATTTCGAGCAGCTTCCGCGCTGCCCCATCGAGCCACGCTCGACGCCGCCCATCCCGGTAGGCCGGATTCCGATAGAAACCCCGCCACCCCCGACCGCACCGC
>CAZWZZ010000973.1:0-1503 GCA_964638395.1 uncultured Caldilineaceae bacterium | reverse complement strand
CGACCCGGAGAAGCTGGCTGTCTACATTTATTACGGTCCCGACAACATCACCGAGCCTGAAGCGCGGATGATGGAATGGCTGCAACTCAAACGCAGCTTACACGAGCGTCACCGGGATCAGGCCCGGGCCATTGTGGAGCGTCTGGCGGAATTGCAGCGGTTGAATGTGCCGCTGGGGTTAGCGCCGAGGATCGGGGAGGAGTGAGGGGGATGGAAGAATGGAAGATTGGAAGATTGGGAGATTGGGAGATTGGGAATAGGGTTTACGCACCCCCCTTAATCCCCCCGCGAATCGGGGGAGATTTGACTCCTCCCTTGTTACGGGGACGGAGAGAAGCCCAGGCTTGGCTCCTCCCCCGTTGCGGGGGAGGTTGGGAGGGGGTTGGTGAAAGGAGATCGCTATTATAATGAATAGTCTTGATTGGAAAGGAGTTCTCGTGCTGTGTCTTTTCGGCGGCGGCGGTTTTTTTTGGCTGATCGAGCTGGCCCGGCGGGGGGAGGTGGTGGCCTGGATTGTGCTGGTGGCCGTGCTGGTGCTGCTGTTAATGCTGCTGCTGATCGGCGGGGTTCTCATCATCATCAAAACCATCGCCGCTTCTGAGCAGCGGAGCTTCATTAATAACGCCCGTGAGAATCTGGCCATTATGCGCCAGATGCAGGCTCTCCAGAATGCCCAAACAACCCACCTGGCCCGGCGCAACGTTCAGTTGGAGCAGCAGGCCACCCGCCAACTTCCGGCTTCGGCTTCGACGCCCGCCGTCATTTTCGATGCCGAAATTTTCGAGGATTTGGATGAGGTGGGCGAGTAGAATTTTTTCGCCATTTATTACCCAACAGATTTGACTCATTACCCAACAGGGTGTAGCATGGTTAACATAATCACTTGTCATAATTCTTGAGGAAAAGGCGATGCCTCGTAACCCTGACATTCCACGAGTTCAACAACAATACCTCAACTGTCCGGAGGCGGAGGTGGATCAACCGATCCGGCTCGATTCGGAGCGATGGTTTGAGTGGCTGGAGGATGAATCAACCCGCTCTTTTGCGTTTGAGGGGCGGACAGGACACTTTACGGCCCGCAAGGAGAACAAGAAACGGGGCAATGCCTATTGGTATGCGTATCGCTGGTTGAATGGGAAAACGACCAAAGCCTATCTGGGCACGAGCCGGAATTTAACCCGGGCCAAGCTGGATACCGTGGCGACCAAACTCGCCCCCCAACCGGCAACGGCTAAATCATCCACGAATGGACGCCAAAATGGCGCTCATTGACAAGGGTTTGACTTAATATCAACAGTGCAGGCTACGCCTGCCGGATGTCAAAAATCTGGCGGGAGGATATATAAAACCTGATGAGGAAACAACATGTACCGTTAACGATAGGAAGACTTACGCAGTTTCCTGTTCAAACCCCCTCCCAACCTCCCCCGCAACGGGGGAGGGGCCAAATTTCCCCCCGAATCGGGGGGATCGAGGGGGGTCTGCGTCAGTCCTGGATACGAG
>CAZWZZ010000972.1:883-2805 GCA_964638395.1 uncultured Caldilineaceae bacterium | reverse complement strand
CCGCACAAAAATAACGGCCCGCTCATCCCGATAGATTTCCTGCCAGGCCGGTTCGCGGGCCATCATCTTGGCAATAGTGCTACCATTTTCGATAAGAACCAGATTGACCCCATCCTCGGCCAAAATTTGGGGCCAGTCCTCGGCGACGGAAACTACCTGTAGATACCGGTCGATGAACGCATCCTGATACAGGTCGGTCCGCCCGTCGATGTAGACCGGATAATCAGGCCACAGGGTAAAGAGCAAGTAACCGCCCCAATTGTATGGATTGAAAAGAGGCCCTTCCGGTTGCTGCGCCTGAATAAACTCGACAGCTTCGACCGGCAGGCCACTCTCGGCAATGGCCTGGGGAGTGCGGGCCAGGGTCAGGCTGACCCACAGCAGCGAGGCCAGCAGGAGGACGCTCAGGAGCAGCCAATTCAGCCGGATTAAGAGGGGCATTGGCCGTCGTCCAGACCGGGGCTGGGGTAAAATTTGACCAACGGCGGCATCGCTGTAGCGGGCCAGAGCGGGCACGGTCAGCAGCCCGTAGAGGCCGATGTTCCGCACGGCGAAAAAGCTCCAGACGCTCCACAAACCGATCAACGTGGCGTCGCTCCAGTCGACGCGGCGGGAGGAGCGGCCCATCACCGTTAACGTCCCGGCCAGCATCACGATAAAGGGCCAGGTGATGGGCTGGTGAAAATTGGGGCTACGCCACTCCTGAATGAAATCCCGCAAAGCGCCGATGCCAACCGTCATAAAAGGATAGGTCCACATCCGCCAGCCGTAGGGATTGAGGATGACGGTCAGAAAGCTGACCAGGCCGATCAGCAGCAGCGTGCCGATTTGTGACCACGTCAGCACCGGATCGGCCTCGTGCCGGGTCAGGCGGTTGAGCGCCTCGCCGGTGATGTAGGCGACCAGCAGCATAAAGGCGATGGCATAGCCGCCGTGGAGATTGGCCCACAGCGCGGTGACCAGCGGCAGGGCGTAAATCCAGCGGGCGTTGGCCCGTTTGTACCGCTCCAGGGCAAACAGCAGCCAGGCGGCCAGCACAAACGAAAGCATCTGGGGCCGAACAGTCCAAATCAACGAAGAGGTAACGGCCCCCAGAATGAGGGCGAAGGCGCGGATGTAGAGATTGCCCGGCGTGACCGGCCAGATGAGGGCGAAGGCGGCGGTGACGCACAGGGCCAGGCCCACACTCAGCGCCGCCCAACCGCCGAGGGCATACAGCCCATACCACAGAATCTGGCCCCCTTTGGGATAGAACCACGGCTGCCCGGCCTGGGTGTGGGAGAAGGGATCGGCGCTGAAAATGGTCCCATTGTCAACGATGTATTGGCCAGAGCGGAGATGCCACCAGCTATCGGTATCGAGCGGCATGCGGATGGCCATCGTGAAAATGGCGATGAAAACGATGGCTGTCAGCAGGATGGACGTGGTCAGCATAAAACGGTTTGTGGGTCGAGGTAGAGAGCAGGACATTGGTTCAGGCTCGTTCCGGTACAGTGTAGCTTTGAGTTGGCCCGACACTGCCCGGCGTTAACAGCCGGTAAAGTTCGATAGCCAGGAGGATCAAGACAAAAGTCCGGGCCAAAATGGTGATTGGCAACAGATTGGTCAGGCCCCGCGAGAGAATGATGGGCCACTCCAAGAAATTGATGAAGCCAAGAATAATAATGAATAGTATAGCTCGTTTTTCGGGTAAAGCGAGCAGTAACAGCGGTATAAAAAATGTCTGCCACTGCGGACTCCAGCCGGGAGACCATAGGAAAAATATGGTAAAAGTCAGGGTGGTGAAAATGAGGCCGTCCCGCTTCTCATCGCTGAGGCGGCGGGGGCGGGTCAGGAGGTAAAGCCCCAGCAGGCCAAAGGGGATGAAGGTCAGCCAGGTCGGAATACGGGCCGGATTGTTGAGAGGCTGGGTGGCTTTGGCC
>CAZWZZ010000972.1:0-873 GCA_964638395.1 uncultured Caldilineaceae bacterium | reverse complement strand
AATGGTCGGGCAGAGGGCCAAAGCTGCCGGTCGTATCGTTGCCGTCGATGAGCGCCCACACGGTCTGGTAGGAAGATTTACTGGGTTGGGCCAACAGGGAGGCGGTGGTCATCGTCCCGTTCAAAAAGAAAAAGGGGGCCAGGATCAACCCACTGATGACCACAGCCACCAGGCCGTAGATGAGCGCCGGTTTCAAACCCCGCATCCGCCAAATCGTCGCCACCAGAATGACCGGCACGATTTTGACCATCGCCCCCAGGCCCAACGCCAGCCCCAATGTGATAGTTTTCCGTTTGAGGAGGCCGTACAGAGCCAGCAGAATGAAAAAGGTGGTGATGGTGTCAAAACTGCGGAACAGAAAGAAAGTCGGCACAAAAATGGCGGTGTAAATCCAGGCTGTCTGGAGGGCCCGGGCCGGGCCACGCTCCATCAGGGCCAGACGATACACCAGATAGAGGTTCCCGCTATCGACCAGCAGCATTACAAAGGCCAGCAACAGGATGTGGTTCTTCGCCGCCTGACCGGCCAAGTTGTAGACAAGAATGTTGAGGTAGGGAAAGAGAGGCGGGTATTCCTGCCAATAATCGACAAAGGGATAGACCCCTCGCTCCGTCAACGCCGCCAGATCAACATAGTAGGGAAAATCACCATAGGCAATCAGATGTTCCGGGGGGAAGGCCAACAGCAGCATCAACCGGCTGCTTACAAAGAGGAGCCAAATCATCGAAAAAGGGATAGGCGAGGCCACAGACGAGGCATTTTTGGGGACAGTCAACAGGGCAGACCTCAATGGATAAATTTAACATTGATAGCATGCCCATTGTAGCCGATAATATCAAATTTCCTGATAGGTATTTTGTCATATTGCCAGGC
>CAZWZZ010000971.1:0-2807 GCA_964638395.1 uncultured Caldilineaceae bacterium | reverse complement strand
ATTGATCCATTCAATTTTTAAGGAGAATCCAACCATGTTTATCGAACTGCATATGATTCAAAATTTTGTCCCGTCCAATCTGAACCGGGATGATACCAACAACCCCAAGGATTGTGAGTTTGGCGGCCATCGCCGGGCGCGGATTTCGTCCCAGTCGCTCAAGCGGGCCATTCGGTATGAGCCGGTTTTTGCCGAAACTACACAAGCGGAATTGGGTGAACGCTCCAAATGGATGACCAATCCGATCAAGAAACGGTTAATCGAGGCTGGCCAAGATGAAGAGCTGGCCACCGCTGTGGTCACAGCATTTGTCAAGAATTACGCCAGCAAGATGGATGGTAAAAATGGTGAGAAAACCAGCGTCCTCATCTATTGGAGCCAAAGTGAAATTCAGGCCATCATTGAAGGCTTGCTGGCGAATTGGGATGAGGCCGTAGCCGCCGCCGAAAAGGGAAACACCGTCACCAAATTGGTAAAATCTTTGCACAAAGAAACCAAAGATCGCACCAGCGCCCCCGATATTGCCCTCTTTGGCCGGATGCTGGCCGAAAAACCGGACCTCAACATCGACGCCGCCTGTCAAGTATCCCACGCTATCTCCACCCACCGCATCAATATGGAGATGGATTTTTACACCGCCGTCGATGATTTGCTGGCGAAGGGTGAAATTCGTACCGCTGAGGGTGAGGAAGAAGTGGGCGCGGGGATGATGGGCTTTACCAGCTTCAACTCTGCCTGCTTTTATCGCTATGCCCGCCTGGATTGGGGGCAGTTGGTTGATAACCTGGGAGGGGACGCGGATTTAGCCCGGCGCACCGTCGAAGGCTTTCTGCGGGCCGCGCTCGATGCCATTCCCAGCGGTAAGCAGAACAGCTTTGCCGCCCAAAATCCGACCAGCCTGGCGATGGCCGTCGTCCGCGAAGATGGCAAAAGCTGGAACCTGGCCAACGCTTTTGAGCGACCTGTCCGGCCCAAACGAGACAGCGGCCTCATCGAACCCTCCATCGAGGCGTTAGATAAGTTTTGGGGTAATCTCAACCGCGTCCGCGATGATGCTGAGTTGAAAGTGGTCGCCGTTTACACCGACCAGTACCAAGAGGCGCTGGAGCAACTCCGGCCCCATCTGCAAGCCAACCTATCCGGGTGGGTGAGCGCCGTCAATAATGCCTTACCGCAGGAGTAGAGAATGGCTACTTTACTGTTACGTTGTGTCGCCCCGCTGCAAGCCTGGGATACCCAGAGCCGCTTTGGGGTACGCACCACCGGACGAGAACCAAGCAAAAGCGGTATCGTCGGTCTGCTCTGCGCGGCGTTGGGCCGGCCCCGTTGGGAACCGGTGACGGACCTGGCCGGGCTGACAATGGCCGTCCGGGTGGATAAAGAGGGGCGCATCTTGCGCGATTTTCACACGGCCCAAAACATCTTGAAAGCCGGCGGCGGCACCAAACCGACCGAGGTCTCCACCCGCTACTACCTCTCCGACGCCGCTTTCCTCGTTGCCCTGGAAAGCAACGACAATGCCTTGCTGACCGATCTCCAGGCCGCCCTGCGTGATCCGCATTGGATGTTGTGCCTGGGGCGGAAAGCCTGTCCGCCGTCGCAGCCGGTCTATCTGCCGGACGGCTTGCTAGAAAAAGGCTGGCGAGAGGCGTTTGAAACTTATCCCTGGTTGGGGCAGGTGGAAAAGCAATATGATAATCTTGAGGAGCAAGTCCGCATCGTCTTCGATGACGACGACGGTCCCCAGGTCCGCCAGGATCACCCCCTCAGCTTTGAGAAAGGTAAGCGGAAGTTTGCGCCCCGGCGGGTGCGTGTCGATTTTATCCCCAAGCCACCGTTCAACAAAGAGCTGCCAGGTTTTGAAAACCCGGCAGCTCTGGAAACAGAGGAGGAAACCTGATGTACCTATCCCGACTGTTACTCAACCCCCGCTCGCGGCAGGTGCAGCGGGAGGCGCGTGATCCCTACCAGCAGCACCGGACGGTCATGAGCGGCTTCCCGGAGACGCTGCCGGATGAAGAGCGGGTCCTCTACCGGCTGGACATCCAGCCCCGTACCGGCCAGATGGCCCTGCTGGTGCAATCGCAGACCGGGCCGGATTGGGGCGAATTGGCCGCTACGGAGTATCTACTCCCGCCCGACCCATTTTATGATCTGCCCAACCCCGCCGTTAAAGCGGTTGATCTCTCCTTCCAAACCGGACAAATCTTGGGCTTCCGGCTGCGGGCCAATCCGGTCAAGCGGCTCTTTAAGGACATCCCGGACAAGAACCTCAAAAAAGGGCAACGGATCGGCCTGTTTGAGGAAGCCGATCAACTGGCCTGGCTGCAAAGGAAGGCGGATGACCACGGCTTCGGGGTGGGCCACGTCCACATTGTTGATGAGGGGTTTCACGGCGGCAAAACGAGAGATGACCGAAAACTCAAATTCTTTGCCGTCCGCTTCGAGGGCCATCTCCGGGTGACCGACCCGGACGCCTTCCTCGAGGCTGTCAAACAAGGCATCGGCCCGGCCAAGGCGTTTGGCTGTGGGTTGTTGTCGCTGGCCCCGGTGCGGTAGGGGCGGGTGTGTCAAGATCGTACCTTAACAACTGAATATCGCATACCGGGCGTATTGGTGTAGCCGGTTTCGCCCCCAGGCCCCGTCGTCCGCTGGCTTGTACCGTCCACGCCATTGGCGGTGTGGATGACCATATCCACGTAGCGCGATCACCATTCCACCAAAATTGGCCGTGGCCGAGGTCATCGGTCAATTGAAGGGAGCCAGTTCCCATTATGTCAATCAGCAGTTGGGGTCGGATTCTTTTC
>CAZWZZ010000970.1:0-2808 GCA_964638395.1 uncultured Caldilineaceae bacterium | reverse complement strand
AGTATCGCAAAGCCCAGCGCAACCTGTCCGACCGGGACATCGACTATGTCCTGCTATACGGTCAGCGTTTTAATAAAGCCGGGGCCGTCCTCGTTCACCTGCGGGCCAAAGATTTGCCCTATCTTGATCGGGCCGACCAACGCTGCCAAAAATTAGTCGGGACTACGGTGGTGTTGACCAAACAGGGCCGGCGGCGGGTATTGACCGCCTACCGCAACCGCCGTTCCGGTCTGCGCCACATCAAACGCAAGGTAGGCTATGACCGGCGGCGATAATCGGACGCTCGGCAATGAAAATAACACTCTGATTTACCCTAAGGAGAGAAATTATGACCCCAGAGACACAACACAATATTACCCCCTGGCAACAATTTAATATCGGCCTGCTGGTTGGCATTGCGGTCAGCGTGCAGGTGGCGGCGATGGTCACGTTGACCGCCGGTACTATTTATCGACTGTATCAGCGATGGCAACGCTTACCCCTGACCGATTGAGCCGAACGTTTGATCTGGGCTCGTTGATGGCGTGGCTCCTCTTCGTTATAGAGAGTCAATCCGCTTTTGGGGGGATGCTGCACCATCATCTCCCGGAGGCGGCGATGCAGAGCCAGGCGACCGGTATCTGGCTGTTGGGCAAAGCGATCAGTGCCCTTGCCTGCCTGGGCGCGTTGCTCTGGCTCAGCGCCGGATTATGGAAGCGTATCCTGTCCGTCATCACCTTCGCCCTGATGGTTTACGGTCTGTATCTTCTCTGGAAGTTGGGCAAAGGAGTTGGCCGGCTGGTGCGCCTCATCCAGGCCCATCCTAAAGCCGGTTGGTCTGTCATTGCCGAATTTTTCGTCTGGGGCAGCGGCTGGTTCATCTGGCAGCAGCCCAAGCGAGGGGCCATTATGATTGTGTTGTGGGTCGTCTTTGGCTTTTTGTGGTGGCTCTTCCTGGGCGCGTCGATGCTGTTCCCGATTCTGTTACTAATTTACCTGCCCCTGTCTCTGATGGCCTTCACCCTCATCGGCATCTACTCCGCCCGCGCCTTACTCCACACCTTTGATATCCCCGATGCCGAGTTGCCTTTCGAGGGCATGGTTCCGCAGGGGGCGGTGTAAGGTTTAGACTTTGACCTGCGAGGTTTTGAAAACCTCGTAGGTCTTGTGGGAAGCAAAACCTACGAGGTCTCCCAGACCTCGCAGGTTGGTGAAATTCGGGTATTACATGTCTCAACGAGACTGTTGGTTAAACAAAGGGGGCTTCCCCCAAAAAATTAGCGAGAGAGAAAGGATTTATGAATAACAAAGATTTTCGTTTGGATGAAGAACGTTCGGGGGTGACCTCGTCTAAGGTTAGCCGGCGACAATTGTTAAAGGCTCTGGCGGCGACGAGCGGGGTGGTGGCGGCCACGCAACTGCCGACCGACTGGACTAAACCGATGGTCGAGGTAGGGACGTTACCGGCCCACGCCCAGACATCCGCTCTCTTCACCATCTCCAATTTGCAGAAAACGTTCACGGGGTTGAACGATTGTACCACCAGCGGTGGGCCGGGTAGTTCAAACAATGTCACGTTTGATTACTTCGATAGTTCGGGCAATATTGCCCCCGGCGCGATCGTTCGCTTTTCGACCAATTTCAATACAAGCAATGCGGCTGATATTGATCTCTTCAATACCCCCGGCGTGGTCGTCACCGGAGACAGCGTCCAGGGAACCATCTTGATTCCGCTCTGTACCCGTTTTGGCGGCAACAACACAGTGACCAATCAAGTGCAACTACGCAACCGGACGGGTGATTTGAGTCCGGTCCAATCTATCACCGTCAACCGGCCTGTGGGCGCTCAATCTGCCAGCAATGATAGCAGCGAAACGCTGCGCCAATAGAGAGGAGACTGAACAATGTCGAAGAAAGTTTTTGATTTTCGTTTTGGACTGATCGTGATCGCTTGTGCCTTGCTCTTGATTACCCCCACGCTGATTTTCGCCGATCCGGTTCCCGATCCCCCGGTTGAAGACGGCTATGATGATCCGATCCAGGTCTTTTGTTTCCTGATGACCGATATTCAGGCCGGGGCTATCCCCAACAGTTTCCAGTTTCAGTTTCAATCGCTGAATTGGGCCGATGAGGATGTGTACGGGGTAGCGATTATGATGAATGTCGGCAGCAGCGACGTGGTGGGCGAGCGTCCCACCCTGGTTGGGGGCAACATCGATGTCAATGGGCAACCGTTTGGACCGGTAGGCACCAGCGATCACCTGGCTGCGGTGACGACCAACAATCAATGGAGCATTTCCCAGGCCGGGCCGACCAGCATCACCTGGTCCGGGATCACGTCGCCGATCACCCCGATTGATCTGCTCGATGGCTCCCAACTACCAAATCCCAATCCCCAACCCCCAAATACCGTCCGCCCTATTCAAAAGGGCGAACAAGCAATTAGCTTTATGAGTTTCAGCAATCCCAACAAACCTCTTCAACCAGATGCGGCGACTATCGACGATGGATCAAACGTGTTGGATGGGTTTGTCTTCTCCGTCGTCGATTTCGACCCCGGCGAGGTGATCTCTCTCAACTGGTTCCTGCTTGACCAAAATGGCGACCCCGTGGGCACGGCCGGCGGCGGCAACCAATATGGGTTCGGCGTGGTTAACCTGAAACGGGTCGATGGCGGCATCACGTTGGATGACCCTATTTTTGAGGGAAATGTCGGGTTTGACCAATCGGCCCGCAGCTTTTTGAACGATGTTCACCTGGGGCCAGGCGGCGCTTATACTGAGCGCATATGAAAAGAGTGCAATCAGGAAGAAGGGGGAGGTTGCCAAC
>CAZWZZ010000969.1:0-2810 GCA_964638395.1 uncultured Caldilineaceae bacterium | reverse complement strand
GTATTGACCATTGCGTCAAAAATTACGTTTTTGGCTGGTTCCATACATTGGCCCACCACTTTCATTACACTGAAGTAATCCTGAAAATGGATAAACGGCCCATTTTCCTTTGTTGGGAGTATTTTGTGAGCGTTCCTTTTTGAGAGCTTGAGCCTTTTCCAAAACGTCAACAGAGATAATTTGGAGTTTGGGGCGGTAAACCATCGTTGGCTCAAAATCACGCAAGAGATGATGCTGCTTGTCTCTGCCCCAGGAGATGAATCCGGCATAAATAGGTCTCTCGATCATACGTAGGATAAAGACGGTCTGGAACATTTTGCCATCTGGCTTGCGGTATCCTTCAAGATTTAGTTTGTTGGCCGTTCCATTGGCTCCATAAGTTAGATAATAGTCAAAAATTGTTTCCACCAGACTGCGTTGACTTTCGTCAATAATTACCTTTGACTGCGGTTTTTCTTCGGGTTGGTCCTGAGTGTAAATCACCTTGTACCCAAATGGAACGCGCCCATTATGTTTGCCCTTAGCGGCTCGTTGTTTCATACCGCGTAGAGAACGCTTGATGATAGTTCGACGTTCTTTCTTGGCCACAGCCACTTGAATATCTGCCATAAAATCGTCGTTGTCATTGGCAAAATCGAAGACGCCACTTTGAGTGTAGACCAACACCTCATTCTCCAAGCAAATATCCCTAATCGTCTCATAGGTTGACCGCTCCTCCGGTCGAGCCAGCCGGTCCAATTCCTGGCAGATAATAGCCTGGACTTCACCCTCGGCGATTCTATCCAGAATGGAGAGCATGACCGGTCTCTTGGCCAGGGTGGCCCCTGACCCAATCTCTTTATGATATTCCCACGCAAAGCCATGCGTCTCGGCAATCCTGATGCCTTCGGCTTTGGCATCTTTTCTTGAGTAATTGTCGGCTTGCTTACGGTCACTACCCCGATCATAAATGACAGCTAACTTTTTCATCGTTCATTGCTCCTCTGCAATATGATGTATAAGGGGGGATTGACCCTCCTTGTGTTGTCTTAATCATCCAATTCATCAAGCTGTTCAAACACGCCTTCCTCAATGGTGAACGTTGGCCCACTTTGCTCGGCTGATGACGGTTTGGGCAGTTGTTTCACTTGTTGAAGCAGGGCTTGATTCTGCTTGTTCTGCAAGGTCTGCATGGCGTTCATAATGGCCAGGTTCTCCCGGGCATTGTTCACGAGGGTGTCCTGTTGCTGTTTCCCGGCCTGGCGGAGATAACCCAAGCCAAACAGGAGACCGATCCCAAAAATGGACACGGTGACCAATACCGTCAAGGCGATCAAGGCCAAGACATACCCCACTGAGGCCAGCCAGCCTAGACTGATGACCAACGCCAGATACAGTAAGGTCAGTCGCCAAATCAACATCGGTGTCGTCATTGGTTTGCTCCGATCTGTTTTCGTAAGCGGCGATAGGCTTTGATAAAATCACGGATAAAATCCCGGTGAAGCTCGTGGTTATCTCTGGATAAGGCCATCAACTCCTGAGCCAGCGCCCGACTGATCTTGTCCGGCCCCATCAGGAAGTACCAGGCGGCAATATCGGGTTGGACTTCCAGTCGGGGCCGCCCCACCGCTTTCTGTTGAAGATCGGTCGGAAACTCAATCAGATCAGGCTCCACTACGACCGGCTTGATCTCTGCCCGCACTAGGCGACCAAAATCGACTTGAGTGGCCTGAGCGACCTGGAACCGAACGGCTTGCCCCTTGGCCACGTGCAGAAAATCCCCGGCTCCAGTCAATTTGTGAGCGTTCAGTCCGGCGTGACCGGTGAGCAAGGTGCTGGTTGAGGCTTTATCCACCTGACCAACAAAGCGATTGTTGAGATTGTCGATGATTTGGGGTAGATTGCTCTGGCTGGCTCGCTGGTTGCCCACGATCAGATGGAGGCGATACTCGCGGCCCAATTTGGAAATCTGGGTCAGGGCAGCCATCGCTTTACCCTCCGGCAGCAAACTGACCTCATCAATAACGACCAACAGGATCGGCCTATTTTTATCCCCGGCTCGCCGACGGTCAGTCAGTTGTTGATTGGCCCACAACAAGGCGTTGACCGCCTCTTCCACTTCCACGGCAATGGGTAGCGCCAGATGCGCTTCGTTCCTAAAATCCTGCAAGACATTCTTTTGGTCAATGATAACCAAGCCCAGTTGATCGGGGGTGTAGACTTGCAAGATGCCGACCAGGGTCGATTTGATGCCCTCGGTTTTGCCGCTGTCAGTGGTCCCGGCGAACAAGGCGTGAGGCGGTGAGAATTTGAAGACGACCGGACGGCGACGTTCAGCCAAACCAACAGCCTCGGAACTAGGCAGATCAGCCCGGGTGTACGACTCCCAGTAGCCCTGAGCTAACTGAAACTGGTAATTGATTAGACCGGTCTGGCGAGTGGCCAAGACATTTTCCGAGTTGGCGGCTAAGGCAATAGGTTCGGCCAATTTCAAGGCTTTGTCTAACTCGGTCGGATTGGCCAACCGGACGCCCAGGCTGAGATGCCTGGCTCCTCGGCTGACCGCGACCAGCCTGCCCCCGGACAATTTTTGGTGGACAAAGACGTGAGCAATGACCTGGCTGAAAAGTCTGGCTCTATGTTTCAAGGGTGTCTTGTGACTCATTAGAGATCTCCGAAATTTCCCGCCAACATTTTCCGCCAGGGTTTTCCGCCAAGGTTTCCCGCCAGCCCCCAGGCCAGCGCCTTGAGACCAATTCCAAGCAGTTGGCAGGTGACCGTGACCCGTTCGAGCAAGGCTTTGATATCCGGTAACTCGATGTGCCGGGAGA
>CAZWZZ010000968.1:0-2811 GCA_964638395.1 uncultured Caldilineaceae bacterium | reverse complement strand
TCGGGGTTTTCGCCAACGGCCCGCAGGTGAGTGCCCAGCGGCGTGCGGTACAGAAAGAGCCAGACCAGACCGGTGAAGATAAAAGCGGCGTAGGTCATCACGTTGTAGCCGGTCAGGTTCTCCGCGTTGAGCAGCGTGCCCAGGCCGGGGATGTTGTTGACAAAGGGGATGACGATGTTGGGAATGGCCGGGCTGGCCAGGGTGGAGGTGCTGCCTTTGTCGCCGGTCAAGCCGAACATCAGAAAAACCGTGCCCCCGGCTGCCAAAATATTGATGCCCCAGGCAGCCAGAATAACGTCGGCCCCCAACTCCAGATGGAAAAAGGCGATGATCCAGGCCAGGAACAGGCTGGAGAGAATACCGGCCAGCACGCCGAGCCAGGGATAGACCCACAGCGGCAAGCCGGGCAGCCATTCCGGGGCCAGCGCCCCGACCACCACGCCAAAAAAGGCGGCGATGAGCATCAACCCTTCCAGGCCGATGTTAATCACCCCGGCCAATTCCGAGAGCAGGCCCCCCAGCGCGGGCAAAATAATCGGCGTCGAGACGCGGATGATGGAGGCCACAAAGGCCAGGGTGAAAATGCTGCCGAGAACCGACTCAAACGACATCAACCGCCTCCTGTTTCTCGGCCTCACTGATGATTTTTTCGGGCGACTTCCGCCGTCGCCACCAATCCTGGATGAGAGGCAGGACGCGCTCGGCGGTAATCAGCAGGATGATGATGGCCTGGATAATCAACACCACCTCGCGGGTCACATCGGAGGAGCGCTCCATAATTTGAGCGCCGGTCCGCAGGTAGCCGTAGAACAGCCCGGCCACCAGCACCCCTCTGGGATCGTTCCGGGCCAGCATGGCCACGACGATGCCTTCGAAGCCGATGCCGAGCGACAGATTGAGGGTCAACTGTTTGAGCAAGCCCATCGATAGATGCGCCCCGGCCAGACCGGCCAGACCGCCGCTGATGGCGAAGCTCATAGCGATGACCCATTTGGTGTTGATGCCGCCATACTCGGCGAATTTAAGGTTGGCCCCAATTAGCCGGATTTCGTAGCCCAGCGGAGTACGGGCCATCAGAAACCACATGGCCACCACCCCCAACAGGGCGATAAAAAGAGCGATGGTCACCCGCGTGCCGGGAATGATGATCGGCAGGACGGCGCTGGCCGGGAAAAACTCCGTGGCCACGAAGCCGGCGGTCGGGTCTTTCAGCCATTGGGTCAACAGGAGGCGGTAAATTTGAATGGCGATGACGTTCAGCATCAGCGTGGTCACGATTTCGTTGACATCGAGGTAGGCTTTCAACACGCCGGGAATCAAGCCCCAGATAAAACCGGCCACCCAGGCCGCCACCAGCGCCAGGGTGATATGAATGGCCAGCGGGGCGCTCACAAAGAGGCTGACGATACCCGCCGCCAGCGCCCCTAGGAAAAGTTGCCCCTCCGCCCCCAGGCTGAACTGCTGGGCGCGGAACACGATGGCCACCGACAAGCCCAGCAGGATCAGGGTGATGCTCTCCTCGATCCAATTCCCAAAGCGGTTCATACCCCGCACTTCAAAACCATCTTCAAAGGAGAGTTTGGGCAAGGGACCGGTCAGCAGCTCGGTGAAAGCCTCGACCGGCTCTTCGCTGACAAAGAGGGTAATGATGAAGCCGACGCCCAGGGCGACAATGACCACTGTTACAATTCGGAAAAACTCCAACCAAAATTGTCTACGGATTTGGGTCACACTGACCGAACCCTTTCACAACATCTTTTCCAGTTCATCCGGCGCTTGCTGTTTGATGCCCAACATATACAGCCCCAACTCTTCCTCGGTCAAATGGGGGCCATTCTCGAAAATGGCGACGATTTGGCCTTTGTACATCACGGCGATGCGGTCGGCCAGGCTCATCACCTCGGCCAGGTCGGCGGAGATGAGCAGCACGGCCAGCCCCTCGTTCCGCTTCTCGACCAGTTGCTTACGCACAAATTCGCTGGCCCCGATGTCAACCCCCCGCGTCGGCTGGGCGGCGAGGAGCAAGGCCGGTTCGGCGGAAAATTCGCGGGCCACGACGACCTTCTGCATATTGCCCCCGGACAGGGAACCAATCGGCGCGTTGCAGCCTGAAGCCCGAATATCAAATTCTTCGATCAGTTTTTCGGCCTGTTGGCGCACCAGCCTGGGAAACATCACCCCGTTACGGGTGAAGGGGGGACGGTAGTAGCGATCCACCACCAGATTTTCGGCGATGCTGGCCGCCAGCGCCACACCGTTGGTCAGCCGGTCTTCGGGGATGTGGGCCACCCCGGCCCGGCGCACCTGGCGAGCGCCTTTCCCGGCAATCGCCTGACCGTTGACCTCAATCTCCCCGGTGTTGGCCGCTTTCAGCCCGCTGACCACCTCGGCCAACTCCGTCTGGCCGTTGCCCTCCACCCCGGCGATGCCCAGAATCTCCCCGGCGTACACGTTGAAGGTCACATCCCGCAAGAGGGGCCGCCCCGACTCGGAAACGTAGCCCAGGTTGCGGATGCGGGCCACGGCCTCGCCCCGCTGTTGGGGCGGCTTGTCAATCTGCAAAAAGACGGCCCGGCCCACCATCATCCGGGCGATGTCCGCCTCCGAGACATCGACCGTGTTGACCTGGCCGGTCACTTCGCCGTGGCGCATGACCGTCACCCGGTCGGAAATCTCCTTGACCTCGACCAGCTTGTGGGTGATAAAAATGACGGTTTTGCCCTGGTTGACCAGCCGGCGCACGGCCTCGAACAGATCATCCGTCTCCTGGGGGGTCAGCACCGCCGTCGGCTCATCCAAAATCAGCAAATC
>CAZWZZ010000967.1:0-2814 GCA_964638395.1 uncultured Caldilineaceae bacterium | reverse complement strand
TTTCCGCTCCGCTCCAATCACTCGGGATGCTTCCCCTAAAATTTGGGACAGACCCATTTTAAGCGGGTGCCAAGCGCCGTCGCCGCTTGAAGATCAACAGGCGCAGGCCGTTCAGCGAGACCAAGACAGTGCCTCCTTCGTGGCCGACGACGGCCAGCGGCAGCGGGAAATTGACGGTGAAGATGGCCACAACCATCACCAAAATAGCAGCCATGGCCAGGCCCAGGTTGGTGATGAGCGTCCGGCGCGTAGCCCGGCTGAGGGCGATGACATAGGGAATGTTGCTCAAATCGTCGGCCAAAAGAACGACATCGGCGGTTTCCAGGGCCACATCCGTGCCCGCCGCGCCCATAGCAATGCCGATGGTGGCCGTGGCCAGGGCCGGGGCATCGTTGACGCCATCCCCGACCATCGCAATGGAGCCATATTTCGCCTCCAAATCCCGGATCAGACCGACTTTGTCTTCCGGCAGCAGGTCGGCGTAGTAATCATCAACCCCCACCTCGGCGGCGATGGCCTGGGCCACCCGCTCGTTGTCGCCGGTCAGCATGACCACCCGCTCCACACCCGACTCCTTCAAATCACGGATGACGGCGGCGGCATCAGGTCGCAGTTGGTCGGCGTAGGCGATGACGCCCAACAGGTGGGCTGTGCCTCCGTCGGCATCAATACGGGCCACGACGACCGAGGTCTTTCCGGCTGATTGCAAGGCTTCGACGATCTCGGTGGCGGCAGCCAGACCGTGTGCCTCAAAGTCCTGGAAATAGCGCAGGTTGCCGATGCGGATGTCTCGCCCCTCGACCACGCCGCTGACGCCGTGACCGGTCGCGGCCTGGAAGGAATCGACATCGGGAATGGTCAGCTCTCTAGCCTGGGCCGCTTTGACCGTGGCCTGGGCCAGGACGTGTTCCGATTTGGCCTCGACCGCAGCGGCCAGCGCCAGCAACGCATCGTCGCTCTCCAGCCAGTTCTCAGCCTCCGTCCCGGTGATGCGCTTGACGTCGGTCACTTGCGGCTCGCCCTCGGTCAATGTGCCGGTTTTATCAAAGGCCACGACTTTGATCCCGGCGGCCTGTTCCATATAAACGCCCCCTTTGAACAGGATGCCCTTCCGCGCCCCGTTGCCGATGGCCGATAAAATCGAAGCTGGGGTGCTGATGACCAGGGCACAGGGCGAGGCGGCCACCATCAGGGTCATAGCCCGGTAAAAGGCGCTGTCGAAAGCTTCGTTGAAGATGCCGATAGGAATAAGGATAGCCAGCAGGGTGAAGCCGATGACCCCCATCGCGTAATATTGCTCGGCGCTGTCCAGGAAGCGTTGGGTTTTGGCCTTCTGGCCGTGGGCCTCCTCCACCATTTTTATCATCTTGGCGATGGTCGAATCCTGGGCCAGTTTGGTCACTCTGGCCTCCAGGCTACCGTTTTTGTTGATCGTCCCGGCCAACACCGAATCGCCGGGGCCTTTGGCTACCGGCATCGACTCGCCGGTGATGGAGGCTTGATCGACGGCGCTTTCGCCGTCGATGACGACGCCATCCAGGGGCAGACGGTCACCGGGGCGCACCACAAAACGGTCGCCGATGACGACCTGCTCGATGGGCAGCGTGACCAGACGACTGCCCCGGCGGACGAGGGCCTGCTCCGGGCGCAGTTGCATCAGGGCGCGAATGGCGCTGCGGGTGCGATCCATCGCGTACTCTTGCAGGACGTTCGACAGGGAGAAGAGGAAGAGGAGCATCGCTCCCTCGAAGGGTGCGCCGACGTAAGCCGCGCCCAGGGCGGCCAGGATCATCAACAGATCAACGTCGATGGTTCGCTCCCGCAGCGATTCGAGGCCCCCCTTGAGACCAAACGCGCCGCCGGTGACGTAAGCCAAAACGTACAGCAGGGTGGGCAGGATGGCCGCTGCCCCCCAATATTCAGCCAGCCAGGCGGCCAGCATCGCTGCCAGGGTGACGCCGGTGAAGATGGCCTCCCAATTCTGGCCGGTCAACCAGTCCCAGGTTCGCTGCGGTAGTGGGGGCGCGGTGGTCGTCTGCGGTTCGGCGGCGGCCAGCGGCAAATCGGCCCCGGACGGCCCGACGTTGACGCCCAAGCGTCGGATATTGTGCATAAGCTGCTGTGGAGAGAGGCGGTTATTATCATAGGTCAGGCTGAGAACGCCGCCCCGGTAGCTGGCCGAAGCCTGGCGAACGCCGGGCAGTTGCTCCAGCCGTCCTTCTAAAGCCAGGGCGCAAGATTCGCAGGAGCGGCCTCCCCGTTGGCCCAGGCGCAGGGTGCAGGTACTCAGATGCTCCTGCAAGGTGGGGGTAATCGTCCGGGCAATCTGCCGCACGGCCGGTTCATCGACAACAGCGGCGTCATACTCGATGTCTATGTGCTGCCGCTCGGCATCCAGGGCGACGCCGACCACGCCCGGCTCCGTCGAAACCGCCTCGTTGATAACGGCCAGGCAGGACTCCTCGTCGGCAGACAAGGGCTCTTCTTGATTGAAGGTCTCATTTCTATCAGACGACATTTTGCTTTTTATCATCATCTATCACCTTTTTGCGTCTATTGGATTACTGATTAGGCACGGTCAAAAATATATAACCACGGTTAATATAAAAAGTTAACCTTAGTTAATTATTAATATAACCTTGTTTGTTCATTTGGTCAAGTTTTATAAGTTGTGTAGCTTAGTGACCTCAGCATATCAAAGAAAACGGCTCTTAGTCAACGCAAATTTAGGCTATTAGGCTGTCCTAACGGCCCCAAAACATTGTGCAAAAATGCACAATCGAACTATTTGAGATTTTTACAAAAAGGAATTAA
>CAZWZZ010000966.1:1827-2815 GCA_964638395.1 uncultured Caldilineaceae bacterium | reverse complement strand
GGTCACTGGTCATTCGTAGCTTTCTTGCGCTCTTAACCATCTTGGCTGTGGGAGACTTTGTTTACTCTGTCCTGGGCCGCTGGTTGAACGCTCCGTTTAGCTTACGTCTGGCATTAGCCTGGCTCCTCGGCAGCGGGTTAACATCGTGGTTGACTTTTCTGCTGCTGTGGAGTGGGCTTTCGTTGCAGACAGCCGTCTTCATCATCAGCCTCGGTGGGGTTACGCTCTGGCTGGTGACGGTTCGTAAGCATCTAAGACGTAACATTCAGTCACTATTCAACATAGAACGGAAATCCATATCTTCATCCTTAAACCATCCCCTACGCAATAGGCAATACGCAATACGCCCTATCTTTATTACCCTCCTCCTCATCCAAATCACCCTCACCACCCTGGCCGCCCTCATCCGCCCCCTGACCGATTGGGATGCCTGGGTCAACTGGGCCAGCAAAGCCAACCTCCTCTTCATCACCCAAACCCTGTCCCCGGCCATCTACAACGACCCGGCCCGCCTGCCGACCAACCTCGATTACCCGTTGATGCTGCCCCTCATCGAAGCCTGGGTCTACACCTGGCTGGGCCACATCCACGACCCCATCGCCGGGCTGGTGACGCTTTGCTTCTACCTGGCCCTATTGCTTCTTTTTTATCACCTCGCCGTCAGCCTTGTTTCCCCCACGGCGGCGCTTGGCTTCACCACGCTTTTAGCCACCATCCCCCGCCTGGAGCGGCTGGCTCACAACGGCCTGGCCGATGTACCTTTAGCAGCGTTAGTGCTGCTGGCCATCTTTTTGATCTGGCGTTTTGGAGAAGCTCTTGCCTCCCCCCAAGAGAAAGAAACAAGATTTCCCCCCGCTGGGGGGCTAGGGGGGGCAAAGTTGGTCATCCTGGCCGCCCTGGCCACCGGCTTGCTACCCTGGCTCAAAAACGAAGGCTGGGTCTGGTGGGGACTACTGCTTCTCGGCGGGGTGGTCACTCTGGGCCTCAA
>CAZWZZ010000966.1:0-1817 GCA_964638395.1 uncultured Caldilineaceae bacterium | reverse complement strand
GCCTCAAGTTCAAGCGCGGCCATCTCTCCCTGAAACAGGCGCTTGGCTTGATCGCCCTGTTCGGTTTGGTCGCTGCCGCTATGCCCGCCATGTGGCCGCTTTTTCTCGACCTCAACGGCACGCAGCGCTTCACTTTTATGCCCCTGACCCTGACCAATTTATGGCTCCATCTCGACCGCTACCCGCTCATCCTGCTGGACATCATCAAACGCCTGCTCAATCCCTACTGGAATTTTATCTGGCCGCTGTGTGGTTTGACTCTTTTACTGCGCCGTGCCAAAATCCTCAAAGTTTGGAGCGGTTGGTTGATCGGCCTGGTCGCCGCCTATCTCTTGCTGATGAGCCTGACCTACATCTTCAGCCGCTTTGATCCCTATCTGGCCCACCTCAACAATTCGGTCGAGCGGCTGGCCGTGCAGGCTGCGCCCCTGGCCGTCTGGTGGCTGGCCGGGCAGTGGCAGGAGATGAGAGATAGAGATTGGAGATTAGAGATTGGGGATTAGAGATTGGTTCAACCAGCCTTCCAACCTTCCAATCTTCCAAAACTTCCAAAAATGGTTGAATTTGAGGAAGATTTTCATAACCAGCCTGACTATTCTTTTCGGTCTGGCCTTGGGCCTGCTCCTCCTTGAAATCACGCTCCGTCTGCTGCCGGTGCTGCTGCCCCTGGAAACTTATGCCCAACTGCCCGCCAAACGGTGGCTGGCCCCGGTCGGTCAGCCCCGCTTTCTGGCCGAGTACCGGGCCTTGTGGGCGGAGGATGCGTATCTGCGGGAACGAATGAAGCCGGGCCTTGACACCGTGGTTCACGGCAACCCGGAATACCCGGCCTGGCCTATCGAAACCGACTCGTTGGGCCTGGGTCAGGTTGGCTTCCGAGATACATTGCCGGAAGGACCGCCCTTTGCCCTGGTTCTGGGGGATTCGTTTGGCTTTGGCGTGGGCGTGGCTCAGGAGGATTTGTGGCTGGAGCAACTGGAGCGGGAGACCGGTCTGTCCTTCCTCAATCTGTCGCAGGTAGGGGCTTCCTCCCTGCAAGAGGCCCGGATTTATACCCGCTATGGCCGCCAACTGCCCCATCAGGTGGTTTTTTGGCTATTCTTCCAGAATGATTTCAAGGACAACCTGCGCTTTGCCCAGTGGCTCCAGCCGGAGGCCGATATTCCGCAGGCCGTTCGCCGCCCGACCCACATTTGTCAGGGTGTGGCCCATCGTCTGCTGAAACGGTACTCACTCGTCTATGAATTGCCGCTGTATGGCCTCCGGGCCTGTGAATATTCGGCGCTGACGCCGACGCCCCGCTATCAGGATGAGCGCCTGTCTCTGACTTTTTGCCTCGACCACGACATCTGCGACTCGGACGTGCAAGAGCGAATGTTGGCCGACGGCTGGCCGCTGACCCGCCAGGCGCTTTTGTCGACAGCGGCTCAAGCGGAGCAGGCCGGGGCCACCCTCATCATTCTCATCGTGCCCTCGAAGGAGCAGGTGTACGAGGCCCAGTTCCGAGAGGCAGCCGCGTTGGCCCCCGATTACGATGTGGACCGCCTGGTTGAGCCGCTGCGGGACTTTTGCCGCGCCGAGAGCTTGCCCTGCCTGGATTTGACCGGCCCGCTCCGCAGCGCCGCCCAAACAGACCACCAGCTTTACTTCCCCATCGACATCCACTGGAACGAAGCCGGTCACGATGTCGTCGCCGCCGCCGTCGCCGATTATTTACAGCAGCACCAGGGCTTTTGGCCTGATGAATTAATTGAAAGCGAATAACTCCTAATGACCAATCCCCAATACACCATCCCCAACGACGCCCACGCCCGCGG
>CAZWZZ010000965.1:0-2818 GCA_964638395.1 uncultured Caldilineaceae bacterium | reverse complement strand
AAATCGAGGGCGTCCATCTCCAGCGGCGAGGTGGTCAGCCGCTCGATGGCTGCGACGGCCTGCCGCAGGTTGCCGAACTCAATGCGGAGGGTGCTGTAGGTTTCCGGCGCGGGAAATACCTTGAAGCTGACTTCGGTCAACACGCCCAGCCGCCCCAGGCTGCCGACCATCAGCTTGGCCAGGTCGAACCCGGCCGCATTTTTGACCACCTTGCCGCCGCCCCGCACCAGTCGCCCCAGGCCATCCACAAAGCGGACGCCGATCAAAAAATCCCGCACGCCGCCGAAGCGGTAGCGCAACGGCCCGGCGGTATCCGCCGCGACCACGCCACCCAGGGTGGCCCCTCGGTGGGCCAGCAGCGGGTCGCAGGGCAAATATTGGCCGTGGTTGGCCAATTCGGCCAGCACGGTAGCCACCGGCGTTCCGGCCATCGCGGTAAAGGTGTACTCTCCCGGCTCATATTCGATGATCTGTGACAGGCCGCTCATCTCCAACGGGGGGAACTCGGTCGGGGATGTTGACAGGGCCGGTTTACTGCCGCCGCCGGTGGGCAAAAGGGCCGGTTGGCTACGGACGATCTCTTGAATCTCTTCAACGGTGGTTGGTTTCATAATTTCACTCGCGGGAAATAATGCCAGCTTTTTCCAACGGATGGGAGCCGGACATACTCAGGGCCGGGGCCTCGCCGCCGGGGAACATTTTGCCCGGATTGGCGATTTCTTTGGGGTCGATAGCCCGGCGGATGGCTTTCATGACCTCCATATCGGTTTCGTTGTACATCGCCGGTAGATAATCCCGCTTTTCCATACCCACCCCGTGTTCACCGGTGATGGAGCCACCAAATTTGATGCAGGTTTGCAAAATCTCCCCGGCCAACTCCTCCGCCTTTTCCAAAGCGCCCGCTTCCCGGCCATTGTAGAGAATCAGCGGGTGCAAATTGCCATCCCCGGCGTGGAAAACGTTGGCCACGCGCAGGTTATACTTTTTACTCAACCGCTCGATTTCGGCCAGGGCTTGCCCCAGGTAGCTGCGGGGCACGACGCCATCCTGCACCACGTAGTCGGGGCTGAGCCGGCCCACCGCAGAGAAAGCTCCCTTGCGCCCCTTCCAGATACGGGTCCGCTCCTCCCCCTCAGCCGCCGTGCGAACTTCGTAAGCGCCCGACTCCTGGATGACCTCGGTCAGCTTGGCAAACTCCATCTCGACCTGGGTGGCCTCTCCTTCCAGCTCGACGATCAGCAGGGCGGCGGCATCTTGAGGATACCCGGCGTTGACCGAGGCTTCGGCGGCCTCGATGGCCAGGCGGTCCATGATCTCCATCGCCCCCGGCAGCAGTCCGGAAGCCACCACCAGGGCCACCGCCTCGCCCGCCTTTTCCAGGCTGTCGTAGGCAGCCAGGACGGTGCGGTACACCTCCGGCTTGGGCAGCAGCCGCAACGTGACTTCCAGGGCGATGCCAAACAGCCCCTCCGAGCCGACAAAGAGACCGACTAAATCAGGACCGACCCCTTCCAGGCTATCGTTGCCAATCTGCACCACCTCACCATCGGCCAGCACCGCTTTGATGCCCAGGACGTGGTTGCTGGTCATCCCATATTTGAGGCAGTGTGCCCCGCCGGAGTTGAAGGCCACGTTGCCGCCGATGGTGCAAACCGGCTGGCTGGAGGGGTCGGGGGCGTAGTAGAGGCCGTAGGGGGCCGCCGCCTCGGAGACGGCCAGGTTGACCACCCCCGGCTCGACCACGGCGATGCGCTCGGCCGGGTCCAGCTTGAGGATTTTGTTGAGGCGGTTGAGGCCGATGACCAGACCATCCTGCACCGGCAGCGAGCCACCCGACAGGCTGGTGCCGCTGCCCCGAGCCACAAATGGCATCTCGGCCCGGTGACAGAGCCGGACCGTCTCGATGACTTCGTGGGGCGTTTCGGCCAGAACGACCGCTTTCGGTTTGGCCCGAAAGGCCGTCAGGGCATCCGACTCGTAGGGAATGATTTGGGCCGCGTTGGTCAGTAGACGTTGGGGGGGATAAATTTGGGCCAAAGCCGACAGAAAGTCGCTGGCTTGCATAGGAGCCTCCCTTAAAATTTCAGCGTTGAACGGGCGGGGCGTATTATACACCAGGTCGGCGGGGCTGTCCATATATTTAACAGAGGAATACAAATTTTTTAATCGGCTTCAAGCAAGGTACAATGACAGGGAGCAGAGCGATGTTATAGCGCAAATTAGCAATTTGCACCATTTTGTTACTTCATACGCCGAAAAATTTAGCAGATTGTTCTACGAACTGCGTAAACCAGAAGGAGTTGACAATGACGAACCAAGACAAGCAGATTCAGGCCCACGTCTTCATTTCCGGGATGGTGCAGGGGGTTGGCTACCGCTGGAACACGCAGCGGCAGGCCAACAAATTGGGGCTAACCGGCTGGGTCCGCAATTTGCGGGATGGCCGGGTTGAGGCCGTTTTCGAGGGCGAAGAATCCACCGTTCGGGACATGGTGCAATGGTGTCATACGGGAGCGCCCTCAGCCCGCGTTGATGACGTGGATGTCGATTACGAAGACGCGACGGGTAAATTTCGGAGCTTCAATATCAAACATTAAACTCAACTCGGTTCTGTTGACATTTGCTGATTTCGCACGCTTCGATACACCCTTCGGGCACTCAGCATGCGAAATCAGCCGAAAACCGCATCCTGAGTAGGCGATAGCCGTATCGAAGGGTGCGGTTTTCGGCTGACCAGGTGAAACGTCAACAGAACCTATTAGGTACGAGTTACGCAGTTAAGCAACAAACGCATCCTGAGTAGGCGGTAGCCGTATCG
>CAZWZZ010000964.1:0-2824 GCA_964638395.1 uncultured Caldilineaceae bacterium | reverse complement strand
CCCCAACTTTTGATTGATCGCTTAAGAAATTCCTAGAGAAGAGAAGCCCCACAGAGTTCTGGGGTGCCGGCGTGCCGCTAATCAGCCGAGGGGAACCTGGCCCCGACGTGTTGTTAGCTGGGTGCGGGCCGGAGGCGATGGGAATCAGCCGTGTGTGGTCTCCACCTGCTTGTGATAGAGGGACATATTGTGGTAGGTCTGACCATCGTTGCCTAAAACGGATTGGGTGATCGTCATCAACGAGCCGTCGGAGGAGAGAACCCGCCGGGCGTGGAGAACCACCTCGCCCCCCCGCCGGGCCATCGAGTCGAGCGTGTGGGCATCTACCTGGGTTAAGGTGATGGTCTCGGCGATGTCCGGCTTTTCAAAGGGGTAGGTCTGGCCGTCGGGGATGCCGGTGTAGGTCATCTGATGATCGCTGCCCTGCTCATCCGTCCAGGCCATATAAAACGCCAGCTTGTTGCCCCTCGGTTCGATACGGTACAGACCGCTGCGGGGCGGCAGACCATGTTCATAGCGGCACTGCTCCGGGTCGAGAATCCAGGTTCCTAAAAAAAGGTTGTCGCTGACGTGTCGACGCGGCTTGGCTGTGTGACTTTTCATTCCTTACGTCCCCTTCTTTTCAAGTCACTCAAGGCTCCAGACCACCCCCTGTGGTCCGGCGTTGATGATAGTGGTGCCGTTGAGGCGGGTCTCCTGCCCGGCGCTGGCGTGCATATGGCCGCAGACGACCAGATCGAGGCGGCGCTGCTCGATGGCCTGACGAATGGCCGTACTGCCCAGGCTACGCCCGACCGAGTCCCGGTCCACCAGCCCCTCCGGCGGCGAGTGGCTGACCAGGATACCCTGGTCGGGACAGCCGGCCAACAACTGCTCCGCCTCAGCCTCGCTAAAATCGTAGCTCCACGCGCCAAAGGGGGTGATCGGAATCCCCCCGCCCAGCCCATAAATCTCGACACCGTCGATGGTGGTTCCCCGTCCGTGCAGAACGTGGGCCTGGGGCCAATCGCGGCAGGCGTGCTGTAGCTCCTCGTCCGTTTCGCTATTGCCCGGCACGAGAACCGTCGGTGTGGTGATGGCTCGCAGCACGGCGATGGTCCGCTCCAGTCCTCGCCGAATGTTAGCCACATCCCCGGCACACAGCACCAGATCGACCTGGAGGCTCTGCTCCACAAGCCGTTGGGCGGTGTTGAGATCACAATGGAGATCGCTAAAGAGTAGTAGTTTCATAGACTTCGTTGGTATTACCGGTTTGTTTCGCCGTAGATTGTATCAGCATTGGGGGGAAAAACCAAATTTCAGTAAATCACAGCCTTCTCCCTTCCCCTCTATCAACCGTACCAAATGGGGGAGTAGTTATTGTCTAACTTACGGATTCACAGTATTATCACAAATTCAGTAGACCGCAGGCATCCTGAGTAAACCGAGGCACGAGGTTGTATCGAAGGGTGCCTGCGGTCTACTGAAATCCACCAAACGTTGAGGAGATATGGCACGACGGAACACAAAGAGTTACGGTCCGGTACTGGACCCCGGCCCGGCCCTGAAACGGGGGTTTGATAAATTGGCCCATTTGCTCAGCGTGACGCTTGGTCCCACGCAGGGCAATGTCTTGTCCTACCAACTGATAGACGAGAAAAAGTTGGAGGTGTTGACCGACTCGGCCACCATCGCCCGGCGGGTGATGCAGTTGCCCCACCGGGCCGAGGATGTGGGGGCTATGCTGATGCGAAATCTGGTGTGGCGCATGCATAAACGGGTCGGGGATGGCTGCGCGACGACGGCGGTGTTAGCTCAGGCCATTCTGGAGCAAGCCTATCGTTACAAAACCGCCGGGGCCAACCCGATGCTGCTCCAACAGGGGCTAAAAGTGGGCGCTCGAGCGGCGCTGGCGGCCTTAGAAGCGATGGCCGAGCCGGTCGAGGATGAGGAGGATTTGGCGGCGTTGGCCGAGACGATTACCACCGAGCCGGATTTGAGCCTGATTATCGGCGAAATGTTCGACATTCTCGGCCCGGAGGCCCACATCACCATTCAGGATTACGTGGCCCCCTATCTGGAACGGGAGTATCTCGAAGGGGGGCGCTGGGTGGGGCGCATGGCCTCGCCTTATTTCATCACCGACAACGCCGCCCGGCGGGCCATCATCGCCGATTGTCAGGTGGCTCTCTACGCCGGGCGCGTGACCACTCTGGAAGAGGTGCAACCCCTCCTGGAGCTGATCGCCTCCCAGGAAAAACAGGAGACACAGAAACCACAGAAAACACAGAACCCACCAAAGCTGGCCCTCTTTGTCCACGAGATCAAGGATGTGGCCCTCTCCACCCTGCTGACCAATCACCAGCAGAAGAAAATTCGGACGCTGGTGGTTGAACTGCGCCGGCCGGTCACCCCCCGGCGCACCGACTTCGAGGATTTGGCCGTTTTGACCGGGGCCACGCTCCTGGCAGCGGAAACCGGGCAATCTTTGTCAGCCATCACCGCCGCCGACCTGGGCACGGCCCGGCGCATCGAGGCTGACGCCGACGAGGCCATCGTCGTCGGGGATGAGCGCCACGCCCAGGCGGTACGGGCGCAAATCGAAACCTTGCAGGCCCGTTTCCAGGACCTGCCGGAGGATGATGAGGGGCGGGAGGAGCTGCGCTTGCGGCTGGCTCGGCTATCCGGTCACGTCGGCACGCTCAAGATTGGGGCCTACACCAAACCGGCCCGGGCGTTGCTGCGCCAGAAGGCGGAGAAGGCGCTGCGGGCGCTGCCCTCGGCGCTGCGGGAGGGGGTGGTTCCCGGCGGCGGTCTGGCCTACCTCAACTGCATCCCGGCGGTG
>CAZWZZ010000963.1:0-2825 GCA_964638395.1 uncultured Caldilineaceae bacterium | reverse complement strand
TTTGCAGCCGGTCGCCTGGCGATGGGTGAGGGTGGGGCTGAAGGTGGCGGCGTGGTCATTACCGACGACGCCATTGAAGGCAGTCGCTTCGTAGCCACTGAGGAGGGGTTTGCCGTCGAACAGATAACCGCCTCCCAAGAGGGTGTGACCTACGGGGTCGCCGCCGGGGTAGCTGAGGAAGCCGAGGAAGCGAGTGAGGTAGCGGCTGAAGAAAAGAGTGATACTGAAGCAAAAGGCGAGACGAAGCCGGCCGGTTGATGACGAGTGGCTTTATATATGACAATGGCGAAATAGTAGCGAAGGAGCATACATCATGTCGAATCAACAAAATGTGACCGTGATTGCATTGGTTAGTTTTGCGGTGGGCCTGGTCATGGGAGCGGTCATGGCCCTCTTTATGGCCCCGATGTCGGGCCGAGAACTGCGAGGGAGGGTCAGCGAGGAAGCCCAGGCCGATTGGCAACGGGCCACCGAGCAGTTGAACCAGACCCGCGAGGATATGCGCCAACAAATGGAGCATATGCGCCAACAAATGGAAACGTATGACCAGCGGGTGCGGGAGCAAATCAGCACCCAATTGGGCCAATTGCAGGCCAAATTGGATAAGTAGATAGGCCGGTGGCGGTTCGTTACGGATGTTTGAACAAGTGGAGCAGTCAGCTTGTTCGGTATCAATATAACTCAATCAATTAAACGATAGGAGAAAAACTCATGACAACCTTAACTGTATGGAAATTCGACAGCCCCGCCGGTGCGGGCGAGGCGCTGGGCAAGTTGCAAACTCTGCAAAAGCAGCAGCTTGTTGAAATTCAGGATGCGGCTATTGTCGAATGGCAGCAAGGCAAGAAGAAACCCAAGACCCGGCAAGCGGTCAATTTGGCCGGGGCCGGGGCCCTTAGCGGTGCTTTCTGGGGCATGCTGTTTGGCTTACTCTTCTTTGTACCTTTCTTTGGAATGGCCGTGGGCGCAGCGATGGGCGCGTTGGCCGGTCATTTTAGCGATTACGGCATCGATGATAACTTCATCAAATCGGTGCGTAACCAGGTGACTGAAGGAACCTCAGCCCTCTTCTTGCTGACCGGCAGCGCCACCGTGGATAAGTTGCAGGATGAACTGAAAGGCAAAATGGGATCGCTGATCCGCTCTAACCTGTCCAAAGAACAGGAAGCCAATCTGAACGAGGCTTTTGGCGAAGAGTAATTGCCTCGGCCCCGGACGAGCCAGAACCAAACAGGAATGAACCACAGAGACACGGAGACACAGAGTTTTCTTATTTTTTTCTCCGTGTCTCTGTGCCTCCGTGGTGAATCTTCGTGCTTTTTTGGGTTGGCCGCCCGTCGGGTGGAGACGCCGCGTCCATTCATCCTGTAAATCCTGTAAATCTTGTCAAACTTTTTTATGCAAAGTTCACAAGTCAGTTATGGAAACCGTTTAATCAAAGACAGAAGATATGAAACGGACTGAAAAACGGCTTCATATTCGGCTAAAACTTTTTTCTTCTTGGCGAACAAGTCCCTAAAGGTTTCTATAGATCAGGTCAAACTTGGTCTATTCACGGTGACAAAGCTACTTTCAAATAACCCTTGTGGACAAAACCTTTAGGGCCTGAAAAAGGAAAGTAGCAATGATAAAACGTATTCTGGGAAATCTTGGTATTCTCTTAGGTGTTCTCGGCGTGATCCTGGCCGTAGCGCAACTTATCGGCATCTGGGTGGCCAACCCAACCATCACGCGGGGGCTGCAAGACACGGTGCGGGCCATGAACCAGGGCTTGACCGTAGCTGACCAAGTGTTGACCACCGCCGATATGATCGCGGAGGATCTGCGGACAGAGCTACAGGTCAATGAAGGCGACTTGCAGCCGGTCATCGACAAATACAGCGCCAACCTGGGCCAGATTCGGACGACGGTCGATACCACCACCAGCGCCCTCGGCGTCGCCCAGGAGGTGGTGGGGTTGGTCAATTCGCTTCCTCTTTTAGCCGAGAGTGGAAATCAATTACCTCAAACGGAGACCCTGGCCGAGGCGTCCGAAACGTTGGCAGGTCTCAGCCAAACCCTGGCCGATCTGGAGCAGGAGACGCCGAGACTGGCCGAGGCCAGACAGCAGGCTCTAGCCCGAATTGTCAGCCGCCTGGCTGAGATCGAGGCGGACATCGAGCAGCTTATCACTACGGTGCAACAGGCGCAGGCCGATTTAACCCGAACGGAGGCCCAAATTCCGTTTTATGTAACACTCAGTTCGATCATCTTGAGCTTTTTCGCGCTCTGGTTCGGTCTGGCCCAATATTGTTTGCTGCTCATTTCCTGGCGCTGGTTGGTTGGGGAGAAGGAGTCGGTAATCCAGGACGATCAGGCCAATCTAACGGCCGAATAATCCAGAGAGATAGCCACGGTACTGAATTCTCCTTCGGATGCAGGGTGTTACCGCCGAGTCCGTCAACGAATGGCTAACAGAGCCGCGATACTCAGTAGACCGCAGCATCCTGAGTAAACCGAGGCACGAGGTTGTATCGAAGGGTGCAATTGCGGTCTACTGATACTTGTCATAATGCAATCTCCCCCACGGCAGTTTGGAAAAAAAGAAAATATCGTATAAACTTAAGAGACCGCAATCTAAGGCAAACGAAGGCGTTGTCTGTCAATAACTCTGCGTGGTCGAAGATTGGGAGATCAGGTCGGCCCTGGGTCCTCGTAATGGGATTTGATTTTTGGCTTGAGACATCCTTTCCCAGTAGACGGACCCCGTCCCTTAATTAATTTCCATTTCTATAGGAGTTACGCAGTTCGCATCCCGAGTAGCCTTGAAAAGGCGTATCGAGGGG
>CAZWZZ010000962.1:0-2833 GCA_964638395.1 uncultured Caldilineaceae bacterium | reverse complement strand
CAATTTTTTGATTGGTAAGTGGCTGTAGCAGACAAATTTTTTTCATGTGCGCCTGCATCACCAACGCACAAGCAACAGCCCGGCCCGTCGTTACTGCGTCGCCTTGCGGCTCATCAAACCAGCAGATAATACCATCGCCGCTGAAACTAACAACACTCCCGCCATACTGGTGAACCGCCCTAATCAGGCTATCATAGATTTGATTTAAGTGCCGGGTCAAGGCTTCCGGCCCCCGTTTTGGCCCCAACGTTTTGAGTAGCATGCTGGTCAAGGCTGTAAATCCTGAAATATCGGCAAACAGGGCCGCTCCACGAGTTTGAGCCGGCACATCCTCACCATTCAATAATGCCCGACGCCGATCATACGAAATATAACGACTTAAATCATCCATGTCAACCTACCTCCCCAGAAAGGTTACACCATTTCCAATTTGTCTCAGGACTTATGCCCGACCAGATGGGTTGGACACATTCCGGATTCTTAAAGAAACTCAACACAGCACTTTAATCAGCCAGTATAGTCGGGGGGAGGTCAATTTGAACTCTATAACCTCTGCACAATCTCTACGGAGTTCTATGCACCTTCTATTTATTTAAAGATTTTTCTCTAATAAACCTCGATACAAACTAAGCATCGCCCGATACTTGTCTCTCTCATAGACAAGTTGTATAATCTGGGTCTATAAAAAAAGTGACATAAGGAGTAGGTATTATGGAGTTTCATCGTGCAAGCGGTATTTTGCTTCACCCCACGTCGTTTCCAGGGCCATATGGCATTGGCGATTTGGGGCAGAACGCTTATCAGTTCGTTGATTTTTTAGTAAAGGCTAAACAGTCATTATGGCAAGTTTTGCCATTAGGACCAACCGGCTATGGGGATTCACCATACGCCTCTTTTTCGACATTTGCCGGCAACCCCTTGTTAATTAACCTGGATAAACTGGTGGAGGCAGGTGACTTGAGAGCGGTCGACCTGGAGGATGCGCCCAGTTTTCCGGCTGATACCGTCGATTATGGGTGGGTTATTGACTGGAAGATGCCTATTTTGGAAAAAGCGGCCAAAAACTTTCTGCGGACCGCCAATGAGGAGCGGAAGAAGGCCTTCGATAAGTTCTGCAAAGAGAACGCCCATTGGCTGGATGATTACACGCTTTTTATGACGATCAAGGATTATTATGATCAGAAAGCAAAGGAGGAGGGTGTTTCGGGGGCGATGTGGAGCGACTACTGGGATCGAGACATCGCGCTGCGGCAGACACGGGCTGTCCGTCGCTGGAAACGACAATCGGTCGAGGAGATGAATATCCGCAAAACCCTGCAATATTTCTTCTATACCCAATGGACCGACCTCAAGCGGTATGCCAACGAGCGGGGCATCAAAATCATTGGCGATATTCCTATTTTTGTCGCCCCGGATAGCGTTGATGTCTGGGCCAACCGGGAGCTGTTCCACCTGGACGAGAATGGCAAACCCAGTGTCGTGGCCGGCGTTCCCCCAGATTACTACAGCGACACCGGCCAACTGTGGGGCAACCCGCTCTATCATTGGATTGCGATGGCCGGCCAGGACTACCGCTGGTGGATTGATAGGTTCAAGGCCAATTTAGAGTTGGTTGATATTATTCGCGTCGACCATTTCCGGGGCTTCGAGGCTTACTGGCAAGTCCCGGCTGGTGAAGAGACTGCCGTTAATGGGATGTGGGTCAAGGCTCCGGGCCGGGAGTTGTTCGAGGCCGTCGAAGCGGAGCTGGGCCATCTACCCATTCTGGCCGAAGATTTGGGCATCATTACCGAAGAAGTGGAAGAACTGCGTGATCTCTTTGGCTTTCCCGGCATGAAGATTCTCCAGTTTGCGTTCGATGCCGAGGAGGCCGGGAGCCTCCACGCGATCAACGATTACCTGCCCCACAACCACACCTACAACAGCGTCGTTTATACCGGGACCCACGACAACGATACGACCAAAGGCTGGTATCAAGAACGGACCGCTGCCGAAAAAGATCTGATCCGCCGCTATATGGCCCGTCCCGACGATGATATTGTGTGGGATTTCATCCGTTTGGCGATGGCCTCGGTCTGTCGTTACGCGATTATTCCGATGCAAGATGTGTTAAATTTGGACAGCAGCGCCCGCATGAACACCCCCTCCAGACTGGGCGGTAATTGGTCGTGGCGTTATCGCCCCGAAGCCCTCAGCGATTGGGCCTCTAGCCGTCTGGCCGATCTGGTCGATCTATTCGGTCGTGATCCCAGCTTGTGGCCCGAAGAGGAAGAAGGGGAAGACGACGCATAAAGCGCTTTATTGGCTTTGACCGGCCAACCAGAAAACCCCCGATCTCTCTGGATCGGGGGTTTTCTGGTTAGTTAGTTATTCAGGCAAAGATCAAAGCCAACCCTGCTTACGCAAGAAATCGGTCAAAACGGGAATTTCGATATACTTGCCTTGATACGCCTCGTAAGCCCAATAGAGGGTCACAAACCAAATCAAGCAAGGGACGCAGGCCAAAATCACCGTCCAACCCAAAATCAGGCTGGTGATCACGATTATCACATTCACAGCCAACGCCTGCACCGCGTGATACTTCTGGAATGGCCGATTTTTCATATCCTCGACCAACAGGATAATCAAGGCTACGATCCCTATGGGGTAGGCCAGGGCGGCCATTAATTTATCTTGATCGTTAATGTCATTCATTATGTTATTCCTCCAAAATTTAATCTGCAACGAAACAGATACTTTAGCACAACCTGAGTTGGGGAGCAATCCTCAACTTCAATGTAGATAGGAGTTACGCAGTTGAGCGACAAACGCATCCTGAGTAGGCGGTAGCCGT
>CAZWZZ010000961.1:0-2841 GCA_964638395.1 uncultured Caldilineaceae bacterium | reverse complement strand
GGTGAATTGATCGTCTAATGTTTCGTAGTATACCACAAGGTAAGGTTTTCACCATGACGGACGTAGTCGGGAAATTGATTGTCGTTGGGGGCGTAACGGGCCAGACCGGCCGGGAAATTCTGTTGGAGCAGGATGTGATCACGCTGGGCCGAGCGCCCACCTGTCAGGTGGTCATCGACAGCGATTTTGCCAGCCGCCGCCACGCTCAGATTGTGCGCCGGGAGCAGAGTTACTGGCTGCGGGATTTGGGCAGCAAAAATGGCACGCTGTTGAACGGGGAGCCGGTTACGACGGAGTTGCCGCTGGCCGATGGGGCCGACATTGCCATCGGCCAGGCCCACTTTCGTTTTGTCGATCCGGCGGCGACGCGCACCCATCCGGGCGCATCGCTGGCCGCCTCGAAATTGTACGTCGATGCCGGAACCCGCGAGGTGTGGCTCGATGGTGAAAAAGTAGACCCGTCTCTCTCTCTCAAACAGTTCGATCTGCTGCACCATCTCTATCTGCGTCTGGGGGAAGCCGTCAGCAAAGATGAAATCGCAGCCGCCGTCTGGCCGGAGAGTGAGACGGGTGTTTATGATTATCAGGTCGATAAAATGGTGAGCCGGGTCCGGGAGCGGATTGGCAAAGAATGGATCGAAACGGTCTGGGGCTATGGATACCGGTTACGGGTAGAGTAGTTCGCTTGTGAGGAATTTTTTGGGCAACTCCAAGAACATAATCATCCAAAATCCGTAAAGCGTAAAACGCAAAACGTAACATCAGTAGACCGCAGCATCCTGAGTAAATCGAGGAACGAGATTGTATCGAAGGGTGTGACTGAGGTCTACTGAATATCTTTGACCGATAAATGAGCTTTACGTTTCGCGTTTTACGTTTTTACGTGGCTTCAATACCAGGTCGGGACGTTGTCTCAACGTCCCGACTTTTTTTGGTTGGATTGCTCGTTTTTTGCTTCTTCAACGATACTGCGTGCCCCGGCCACGACGCTGCCGTTTCCCCGGCTGCGTAGCCATTCCCGCTCTGAGGAGTGATTTCGGACTTCCCGATCTGAATTTTTGGCCATTTTAATCTCCTAAATGTAGTGTTAAATTTTCTTAAACATACTATATCTAGTGTTGTTGCCCAGTTTATCACAAATTTTGGGGTTTGGCAAGAAGGAAATTGGATATTTCCATGTCACTTCGTTGCACCTTGATTGGATTGTGGTTATAATGGAGGTCAACCATAAATTCTTAACAAGGTAAAAACTTATGAAAAAACGCCAAGTTGTTATGCTTATCGCTTGTCTGTCTATTTTTACCGGATTGTTTGGCTTATCTATTGGGGGCTTGGCTGTCGCTCAAGGGACTTTGAGTCGGCTGACTACCGCTTCGGCCGAGGGGCGCAGTAGCTCTCAACCGAGTCTGAATGGAGATGGCTCCAAAGTCGTCTTCCGCAGCGACTCTGACTTTTTGGGGGAAGATATTCCCGATAACCAAAATGAAATTTGGCTGGCTGATGTGGAAACCAAGGTATTCACCCGGCTGACGACGACCCCGCCAACGAGCGAGGGTCGCTCTAGCAGTGAACCGAGCATCAGTGGTGATGGCACAAAAATTGTCTTCAAAAGTGATGCCGATTTTTTTGGTCAGGACATTCCCGCCTTTCAAAATGAAATTTGGTTGTATGATACGGTCTCGATGACCCTGACTCGGGTGACGACTGCGGTTGGAAACAATCGGAATAGCGAAGCGCCCCATATCAGCGGCGATGGTCAGTGGGTCGTGTTTCACAGCGACGCAAGGTTTTCAGGTGCGTCTATTCCTGACAATCAAAATGAGATTTGGTTGTACGAGGTTGAAACAAAAGATTTGACTCGCCTAACGACGGCCTCGGCAAATGGCAGGGATAGCGAAAATCCTCGTATCAATGGAGATGGCACTAAAGTGGTCTTCCAGAGCGATTCCGGGTTTAATGGTGAAACGGTGGTTGAGGGACAGAGCGAGATTTGGCTGTATGATATAACGAATGACATCTACACTCGGACTACCAATTCGCAGGGAGGGGACCGCCGCAGTAAATCGCCCACATTTAACGCCGACGGCAGCTTAGTAGCCTTTGATAGCGATGCCGACTTTTTGAATCGCGGCATACCGGATAATCAGTTTGAAGTGTGGTTATATAGCGCCGAGACGATGACGTTGACTCGGGTGACGACCGCCTCGGCCTCAACTCGTAATAGCGTGGACCCTGAAATGAGCGCCGATGGCACGATGTTGGCTTTTCGCAGCGACTCGGACTTTTTTGACCAGAATATTATAGCCGGCCAGAATGAAATTTGGGTGTATGATGTTATCAGTCAAACCTTGACCCGAACGACGACGGCCTCACCGGAGGAGCGGGATAGTTTCGTCTATAGCCTGGATGCGGATGGATCAACGTTAGCTTTGCACAGCGATGCCAACCTGGCGGGCGGGGACGATATTCCCATGTCGCAGTTCGAGATTTGGTTATTTGATCTGCAAGGGGATGAGGGTGAACCATCCGAACCGGAGAAAGATATGGTTTTTCTCCCGCTGCTCCTCAAGAATTGACCATCACGTTGATTGTTAAAACGATAGCCCCTGCTTTGTAATTCGAGCAGGGGCTATCGTTTTTATGTCAGCCAAGCAGATTAGAGCAGCTACAAATAGCGCTCCAATCTATCCGGGTTGTTACGAATGATGTTGTTCCGGGGCGGCGAGCTATGTTAGCGCACGGTAAAATCGGAATAACGATTTAGCGGCTCGTCGTAGCGGAACAGGATGTTTTTGATCTGGTGGCCGTGGGGTTCATCCTGACACCAGTACAACATTTTTT
>CAZWZZ010000960.1:0-2841 GCA_964638395.1 uncultured Caldilineaceae bacterium | reverse complement strand
ACATCTGGGAAGATTTGGATTGGGGTGATCCCGAAACGAACCCGGAAATCAACAGCCCGACCGTCGTCTCCGGCCCCTACAAATTGGCCGAGTGGCAGCGGGATCAATTCGCCGTTTTCGAGGCTAACGAGAATTTCTGGTATTATGGCCGGCCCAACTTCAATCAATACATCATCGAAACCGTGCCCGATCAGGATGTGGCCTTCCAGAAGCTGAAAACCGGCGAGAGTGATAGCTCTTCGATGACGCCGGAGCAGCTTGAAGAGGCCCGCGAGTTGGACAACGTCAACGTCTACGAATGGTGGCCCGCCGCGACTACCTGGACCTATCTGGGCTTGAATATGCGCGAGGGGTACGTCACCAGCGACATCAACATTCGGCGCGGCCTGGCCCACGCTATTGACAAAGAGTTGCTAGTAGATGAAGTGTGGCTCGGCCAGGCCCGGCGGCTGTGCGCCATCTTCGCCCCCACCTCCTGGGCGCACAACCCCGACGTGCCTTGCTACGAGTATGACCCGGACCAGGCCCTTGAAGAGTTTGCCAAAGCCGGTTACACACTGAACGACGAGGGGCAGTTGGTCAATGAAGACGGGGAGCAATTAACCATCCGCTTCCTGTATGGCCCGAACACCAGCCCCACGGCGGAACTGATCGCTGTCACCGTTCAAGATTTTCTGGGTGACGTCGGCATCGATATGCCCATCGAGGCGCTAGAATGGGCCAGCTTCCTGGAAGCGACCGATGCCGAAGAGCCGACCTGGGATATGTTCCTCGGCGGCTGGCGCTCGGCCATCGAACCCCACTCTGCAGCCACGGTCTGGGCCGAGGAAAACATTCCTGAGTTGAACTCTGTGGCCTATATCAACGAAGAGATGACCGCCGCTTTCGAGGCCGCCGGAACGACCTATGACCGTGAGGAGCGGCAGGCGGCCTATGCCAGGGCGCAAGAAATCATCGCTGAAGATGTGCCCTACATCACCATCTCTTACCGGAAGCGAGCCAGCGCCCAGAGCGAGCGGGTGGCCGGTATCGAGCCGACGGTGCTGGGCATTAGCTGGAACCAGGAAGATTGGTACATCGACGAGACTGAATAGATCACCCGGCCTGCCCGCAAGCGTTGTCTTGGGGGCAGGCTTTTTTATAGAATGGTAAACGCTTATGACCCGATACATCGTCCGTCGCGGCATTCAATCATTTTTTCTCATCTGGCTGACCAGCTTGATGGCCTTTACCATTTATCAGATGGCTCCGGGCGGCCCCATCCAATTTCTGGATGACGACCCCAGCGCCACCGCCGCCGATGCCAACCGCCTGGCCCGCTCCTACGGCCTGGATCGCCCGGTTCCGATCCAATATTTGACCTGGCTGGCCGGGGAGGATTGGCTGCCTGAAACAGAACGGTGGCGGAGTGGTCGCTGTCTCCTCGACGAGTCCCGCTGCGGCCAGGGCATCATCCGCCTCGATTTTGGCCGCTCCTTTTTCTTCAAAGGCCGTTCCGTCATCGACGTCATCGCCGAGCGTATTCCGGCCACCTTCTTGCTGGCTATCTCCGGCCTTGTTCTGAGCGTCGTGGGCGGCCTGCCGTTAGGCATTTACGCCGCCCTCAACCGGGGCAAGATGCCGGATCACATCATCCGTATCTCGACCGTTTTAATCAACACCGTCCCCGAATGGTGGATCGGTCTGCTCCTGCTGATTGTGCTGGGCGGCTATTTCGGCCTCGTCCCCCTCAGCGGGATGCAGACCGTCGGGGATGGCTCGCTGCTGGACCGGCTGCACCATCTCATCCTGCCGGCCATCGTCAGCGCCATCAGCGGCTGGATCGGCTTCTCCCGGATTATGCGCTTCGAGATGTTAGAGGTCTTGAACCAGGATTACGTCCGCACGGCGCGGGCCAAGGGTCTGGTCGAACGCACCGTCGTTTTCCGCCACGTCCTCCGCAACGCCCTGATGCCCTTCGTCACCGGCTTGAGCGGCATTTTCCTACTCATTCTATCCGGCTCCGTCCTGTTCGAGATCGTCTTCTCCTGGCCGGGGATGGGTCGCCTGTTCATCACAGCGGTCAACGCCCGCGACTACCCGGTGATGATGGCGCTGTTCGTCATCGGCTCCTTTTTGGGTATTCTCGGCGTGTTGATGGTTGATATTTTGTATAGCTTCGTCGATCCGAGGGTTAAGTATGATGTGGCGAAGTAAATAAATTTCATTTGGTAAAGAGTCAATGGCAGAAACAACCCTAACTGTACCCGGAAGCAAATCAGACGCTACCCCCAATGTCAAAGAACAGACCTACTGGGGCGCGGTCGGCTCGAAATTATTGCGCGACAAAATTACGATGTTCGCCATCATTCTGGGGCTGTTTATGATAACCATCACCCTGACCGCCCCCTGGATTGCCAGCCACCTCCTCGGCTTTGACCCGACCGATACCAACCTCCGCGCCCGGAACGACCCGCCCACCTGGGCCGAGGAGTCCTGGCCCCTGTTCCAGGAGTTCACCCGCACCTGTCAAGGGGACAGCAGTTGCGACTGGGCGCTCTGGCCGGGAATCATCTCCGAGTCGCTGACAGGCCTGGGCAATTGCCTGAACGCCGGATTGGGCGAGTGTCACTGGATGGGCACGGACCAGGCCGGGCGGGATGTTTTGACCCGAGGCATTTACGGGGGCCGCATCTCGCTGCGGATTGGGGCCTATGTGGCTGTGGTGTCGATGGTCTTGGGGGTTTTCACCGGCCTGCTGAGCGGCTACTACGCCGCCACGCTCGTCGATGATGGCATCAACGCCATCATCCTGACCCTGGATAGTATTCCGCTGCTGTTTCTGCTGATTATTATGGCCGG
>CAZWZZ010000959.1:0-2843 GCA_964638395.1 uncultured Caldilineaceae bacterium | reverse complement strand
ATCTTCTTCCTGATTATCCTGACCGGCTACGTCTTCGGCGGGCGCTTCGGCTTCTTGATGGGGGCACTGACGCTACTGGTGTCGGCCCTCATCACCGGCAGTATGGGGCCGTGGTTGCCCTACCAGATGTTCACGGCGGGTTGGGTGGGGATGTCCGCGCCGCTCTGCCGCCCAACCGTCTGGCTGCTGCGGAGTGAGAACCGCTGGCCGGAGGTGGTCGTCCTGGCCGCGTTTGGGGCCTTTTGGGGGCTGGTCTACGGGATGATTATGAATATCTGGTTCTGGCCCTACGCTGTGGGCGCGGTCGAGCAACATTGGCAGCCGGGCATCGGTCTCCTGGCCACCCTGCAACGGTATGCTGTCTTTTACCTGACCACCTCCCTGGTCTGGGATCTGTTCCGCTCGTTCGCTACCGTCCTGCTACTGATCGCCTTTGGGCTGCCCACCCTGCGCGTGCTGCGCCGCTTCCGGCAGCGCTTCGAGTTCAGCTACCAGCCGGTCCCCGCCGCCCGGAGAGCGGCGTGATCCATCCGGCGGCCTGGCTAACCTGGGTCGGGGCCATCCTCGTAGCCCTGTCGATGACCCGCAACCCCATTTATCTGGGGCTGATTTTGCTGTGGCTGGCTCTGGTCGGCGTCTTGGTTCAGCCGACGGAAAAAACCGCACCGATTCCGATTTCGCCGTGGCGTTTTGGTTTGATCGTAGTCGGCCTATCGGCTCTGTTCAACGCCCTGACCGTTCATTTCGGTAGTACCGTTTTGTTTACCCTGCCCGATCTGCCGGTCATCGGCGGGCCGATCACCCTGGAGGCTATCACCTTCGGGCTGCTGAACGGCCTGACCCTGGCCGGTATCTTCGCCGCCTTCACCATTCTCAACCAGGCGTTGCCGGTGCGGGCCATCGTTCGCCTCATCCCCCGCGCCTTTTACCCGGTGGCCGTGGTCATCTCCATCGCCCTGACCTTCGTCCCGGCCACCTTGCGCCACCTGCAACAGATCCGCGAAGCCCAGGCCGTGCGGGGCCACCGGCTGCGCGGCCTGCGGGATTGGCTGCCTCTCTTTATGCCTCTGCTAGTCGGTGGCCTGGAGCGGGCGTTGCAACTGGCCGAGGCGATGACGGCCCGTGGCTTTGCCGGGAGCGACGGGCAGGCTCATCCCACGCTCACGCGAGCAGCGCTGGTTGGCGGACTGGTGGCGGTGTTGAGTGGCTGGCTGTTACGCCTGTTGTGGGGCCAGGCGCTTCTCGGCGGGGGGCTGCTGCTGGGCGGCATAATTTTGATCGGGGCCACGCTGTGGTGGGTGGGGCGACAGGTTCCGCGCACGATCTACCGTCCCCAACCGTGGCTGGCCCGCGATTGGCTGGTGGCCCTCTGCGCCGGGCTGACCGCCGCCGCTTTCCTCCTGCCGCTACCCGGCCTGGAGCGGGCCTCGATCTTCTACTATCCCTACCCTACCCTGCTCCTGCCTGAGTTCAACCCCCTCATCGGCGCGGCCACAGCGGGGCTACTGGGGCCAATTGTGCCCACCCTCCGTACCCTCCGCCTTCGCCCGTCCTCGCCGGAGAGGCTGGCCGGGTAGGGGGCTAATTCCAGTTAAAAATTAACTATCGAGGTCGTATCGTTTGAGGCCGAGTAATTGGGCTAACGTCAGAATGACAAAGGCCGGGTTGTACACGAGATACCGATACCATAAGCGTTTCGGCTCTTGGAGCAGCCGAAAAAACCACTCTAACCCGGATCGTTGCATCCAGCGGGGCGCTTGGGGGATGCGCCCGGTGTGAAAATCGAAGGCAGCGCCGATGCCAATCAGAACAGGGGCCTGTAACCGGTCTCGATGGGCCGCCATCCATAAATCCTGCTTGGGCGTTCCCAAACCGACCCAGAGGATGTCGGGGGCGGCCTCATTAATTTGTTTCACGATTTGGTCATTTTCAGCAGGCGTCAACGGGCGAAATGGGGGGGAGTAGGTCCCGACAACGGCCAGGCCGGGGAAGCGTTGCCGCAACGTTTTGGCTAACAGTTCGGGCGTGTCGGTAGCCCCGCCGTAGAAATAATGGGTGTAGCCCCGTTCGACCGACAACCCGCATAGCGCCAACATCAAATCGGGACCGTAGACCCGCTCCCCTTCAAATTCGGTGCGCCACCGACCGAGCCACACCAACGGCATCCCATCCGGGGTGGCCAGGCCGGCCCGGTTGACCGTCTGCCGCATCGACTCATTACGCTGACACTCCATAATCGTATGCACCGTACAGACCGAAACATAGGCTTTAACGCGATTGTCGATCCAGGCCGCGATTTGGGACAGGGCCTGCTTCATCGTCATGACCTGAATCCCGACGCCCAAAATATTGACGCGAGGCAGGTCAGACTGAGCAGTTGAGGCGGTGATTGGTTTATGTTGAAGCGAGGGGGAGGCTGCGTTGGTTTGATTATCGTTGGCGATCATTTGACGGTTGACGCTGAGTCCAATACCATTCAATGGTTCGTTTGAGTCCTTCCCGAAAGTCAACCTCAGCCTTAAAACCAAAAGCCTCTTTAGCCCGGCCGGCATCCACCGAGCGGCGGGGTTGACCGTCCGGTTTGGACGTATCCCAGATAATCTGCCCTTGAAAGCCGGTCAATTCAACAATCAGTTGCAGCAATTCTTTGATCGTGATTTCCATCTGGGCACCGAGGTTGACCGGTTCCGGCTGGTTGTAGGTTTCCGTAGCGGCGACAATACCTCGAGCTGCATCTTCAACATACAAAAATTCACGGGAGGCTTGGCCGGTTCCCCAGGCCACGATTTCGTCATCACCCCGCTGGATAGCATCGACACATTTTTTGATGAGGGCGGGGATGA
>CAZWZZ010000958.1:0-2844 GCA_964638395.1 uncultured Caldilineaceae bacterium | reverse complement strand
CTTGGAGTCGTCTAAAGTACTTATTTCCTACCCCCGATTCGCTATGTTTCTACCCCATTCAAACCAAAACGAGGTATGATTAACGATGTAATATTGTAATATCCATCCCACAAACAACGGAGCCACTATGGATCACCCACTTCCTGTTTCGACGACGCCTCAACCATCGCCAGCCGCAACCGCGCCAACCGATCTCTTCACCCCTTTCGACCAGACGGCTATTGAGCAGACCATCATCAACCGTTTTGAGCAGATCGTGCAAAAATATGGTGAGTGGGTCGCAGTAACCGCCGGAGAGCAACGGTTGACCTACGACACTTTCAACCGGTTGGCTAATCGACTGGCTCACGCCATTTTAGCCACTGATGACGCGGAGCCGCTGCCCGTCGCCCTTTTGCTCGATCACGATGCGCCCATCATCGGGGCGCTGCTGGGTATTTTGAAAGCGGGCCGGGCCTACGTCGCCCTCGACCCCGGCCATCCCCCCGCCCGGCTCAAGCACATCCTGGCCGATTTGCAACCGGCCCTGATTGTCACCAACGACAAAAATCTGGCCGCCGCCCGCGCCCTGACCGGGGAAACGGCGCTCCTCAACCTGGATCAGCTTGACTCCAGCCTGCCCACCGGCAATCCTGACCGGCCCCTCTCCGCCGAAACATTGGCCGGTATCTTTTACACCTCCGGCTCCACCGGCCGGCCCAAAGGGGTGCAGCGCAACCATCGCCACATCCTCCACCGGGTCTGGCTGGAGACGAACGATTATCACATCACCGCCGCCGATAATATCTCCCTGCTCTACGCCTGTAGCTTCGGGGCGTCGGTGGCCGATATTTTTATCGCCCTGCTGAATGGGGCCACGCTCTGCCTGTACGATGTTAAAAGCGCGGGGCTGACCAGGCTCACCGGGTGGCTGATCGAGGAAGCGATCACCTTTTTTCACCTGCCCGCCGAGTTGATGCGCCAATATCTGGATACGCTGCCTCCAAATACCACATTTCCCCACATACGCCAGATTACCCCGTCGGGCCGTCTGTATAAGCGGGATGTCGAGCGGCTGTGGCGGCATCTGCCGGACAACGCCCACATTATCCAACGGCTGGCCTCGACCGAGACCAGTATGGTGACGCGCCTCATCATCGACCGGGAGACGGTCATCGACAGCGACATCGTGCCGGTCGGCTATCCGCTGCCGGGCAAAAAGGTCATCCTGATTGATGAGCAGGGGCAGCCGGTCGGCGTCAACGACATCGGCCAGATTACGATCAAGAGCCGTTATCTGACCCCCGGCTATTGGCGACGGCCCGACCTGACCGAGGCCAGGTTCCGAAGCGTCAACGGCAACGGCGAGCGGCTCTATCAGATGGGGGACCTGGGCCGCTTTCGGCCCGATGGATGCCTGGAATTTTTGGGGCGTGCCGATTTTCAGGTCAAAATCCGGGGCTATCGCATCGACCTCGGCGAGGTGGAGGCGGCGTTGTACAACCTGGCCGAGGTCAAGGCCGGGGCCGTGGTGGCCCACGATGCGCCCGCCGGAGACAAACAGTTGGTGGCTTATGTCGTCCCGGCGACAGCCAACGTCACCGCCGGGGCCTTGCGGACGGCCCTAGCCGAGAACATGCCGGCCTATATGCTGCCGGCCCATTTTGTGCTGCTGGCTCAACTGCCCCTGACCGCCAACGGCAAGATCGACCGCCGCGCCCTGCCCGCCCCGGATCAAACGACATCCGACCCGATCCGGCCTTACGTTCCGCCCCGCACGCCGCTAGAAGAGAACCTGACCCAGTTGTGGGCGGAGGTGTTGGGATTGGAACGGGTCGGTCTTGAGGATAATTTTTTCGAGTTGGGCGGCCACTCGATTTCGGCCCTGCGGCTGTTGGCTCAGGTGGAAGCGTTAACCGGCCACAAGTTGGTCTTGACCGATCTCATCCAAGCACCCTCTGTCACCCAATTGATCGCCCACCTCCGCCACGAGGTCCCCGCTTCGACCACGGCCCTGATCCCCCTCCGCACGAGCGGTTCCAAACCGCCGCTTTTCTGCGTGCCGGGCAATTTGGGCAATGTCTATGTCGATCTGGGCCACCTCAACCGCTGTCTGGGGCCGGCGCAGCCCCTTTACGGTCTACAAGACAGCGCCGATCACCCGGCCCGGATCGAGACCCTGGCCGCTCGATACGTCGCCGAAATCCAAACGGTACAACCCCACGGCCCCTACCGCCTCGGCGGTATCTGCTCCGGCGGGGTCATCGCCTTCGAGATGGCCCAACAGTTGCAAACTCAAGGTGAAAAGGTGACGTTGTTGGCCATGATCGAATCGCCGCCGCCCCACAAGCCGGGCCTGGGGGCTGCTCTGAACTTTGGCCGCGTTCTATTTCAACGGTGGCTGCGGCGTCTCTTCCGCCGTTCCGATCAGGTTTCCCGCCTCCACATCGGCGATCAAACGAGTTATCTCCGCCTCAAAAAGAAACTGATCGCCAACTCCTGGGCGCTGCGCCGCTATCGGCCCCACCCCTTCGATGGCCCGCTCCATCTTTTCCTGACCGAGGAGACCCTGCAACAGGCCAACCACCCCCGGCTCAAATGGCGCGAGATGGCTACCCCGGCCGCTCAAGTTCACCCCATCCCCGGCGACCACGACTCGATCACCGGCGGCGATGGGGGGATCATAGAGCCGCTCTATATGGAAGCTCTGGCCGAGGCGCTGGCTCAAGTGATGGAACCGCTTTCTTGAACTCGGCTTTCCGGCCAGAGAAAACCAAAACATTTGTCAGAACGGAAGAACGGAAGATTGGAAGATTGGAACTACGGCTACCGCACCGGGTGCGTCCCAAATTTTAGGAGATAGCA
>CAZWZZ010000957.1:0-2853 GCA_964638395.1 uncultured Caldilineaceae bacterium | reverse complement strand
ATAGGCAGAGGTGGAGGTAGAAGAGCGGGACGACGAGCAGTGCGACGGGCAGGGCGACGAGCGGCCCGGCGCACCATGCGGAGACGGGCCGTAGCCCCGCGCATGGTTCCTCGCCGTCGCCGCCGCAGCGTGATCGGGTCGCTCTTGGCCCTGGGCGGGACGGCGGCTATTGCTTATAAAATTGGTCAAAACAACGTCAAAGAGGTGGAGCAGTATACCGGTAAATCATTTGACAACTTAAATGAAGAGGAATTGGCCTCGGCGATGGAGCAGCTCGATATTGATCTGCCGGCCGACGAGGATGACCAAGCTGCTGCCGACGCCGACGACGAATACGTTGACGAGCCGGATTACATCGATGAATTGGAACGACTGGCCGCTCTTAAAGAACAGGGCATCATCAACGACGAGGAGTTTCAGGCCAAGAAGAAGCAGTTGTTGGGGTTGTGAAAGACCCCTGATTATTGGGAGGTGTTCGTCTGATGGCCCGACAATTTATCAACTTCAAGACGCTAAAAGATGACCTGACCGCCGGGGTGGTGCTGGGCATCGAGAGCGTGCCGGATGGGTTGGCCGCCGGCTTGTTGGCCCTGGTCAACCCGGTTTATGGTCTCTATGGCTATATGGTCGGTACCTTTACCGGAGCCTTTTTCACCAGTTCGGCCTATATGGCCGTGCAGGCTACCGGAGCTATGGCCCTGGTGGTGGCCAGCGTGCCGGAGGTGCGCCGGGGTGAGTATGCGGATGAGTCGCTGTTTATGTTAGCCATCCTGACCGGCCTGGTCATGCTGACGGCAGGGCTGTTTAAGCTTGGCTCTATGGTTCGGTTTGTGCCCAATGCGGTCATGACCGGCTTCATCAACGCCGTGGCCGTGTCGATCATTTTGGGGCAGTTGGACGATTTCACCGGCTACAGCACCAGCGGCCCGAACAGAGTATATAGAACCGTTCAACTGTTTTTGAATCTGGATCAAATCGTCTTACCGACGCTTATGGTGGGTATTGTCACCATCCTCTTGATTCTGACTCTGGAGAAAACCCAACTGGGCGCCCTGGGCCTGGTGGTAGCCATTCTGGTAGCCTCGCTGCTGGTCCCGCTGGCCAACTGGGAAGTGGTAGCCCAAGTCGCCGATATCGCCGATGTTCCCGGCTCGCTGCCCCGTCCGGTCTTGCCCCCCTTGTCGGTCATCCCGCCGCTGATTATTCCGGCCTTTGCCCTGGCCTTTGTCGGGTTGGTGCAAGGAGCGGGCATCAGCAAAAGTTTTGTCAACCCCGATGGTAAATATCCAGACGATTCCGGCGACTTTGTGGGCCAGGGCGCGGCCAACATCGTGGCCGGCTTCTTCCAGGGCATGCCGGTTGGGGGGTCGATGTCGGCCACCTCGTTAGCGGTGAACGCGGGGGCCAAATCCCGGTTTGCCAACATCTCAGCCGGGTTGACGATGGCTGTGGTAATTCTGTTGTTTGGTAACTTTGTGGGAGCGGTGGCCTTGCCGGCCATCGCCGGGTTGTTGATCGTGGTCGGCTTCCGCACGCTCAAGCCCGCTCAGATCGAGATGGTTTGGAAAACGGGGCTGGTTCAGCAGGTGGTCATGGTCGTCACCTTCTTGTTTTGCCTGTTCATTCCGTTGCAATATGCGGTCCTGGTCGGCGTGGCCCTGTCGGTGTTACTGTACGTCATCCAGCAGTCGAACCAGGTCAAGGTGAAAGTCTGGGAATGGGCGCCGGGGGAGCTGCCCGTGGAAGAGGATGCGCCCGAAGTCGTGCCCTCTAATGCGGTCACGTTCTTGCAGCTTTACGGCAGTGTCTTCTTCGCCACCGCCCCCCTGATTGAGAAGGAGCTGCCGGATGTAACGGAGGAGACCCACAATGCCGTGATTGTACTCATATTGCGGGGTCATGAAGAGCTGGGCAGCACATTTTTGGGGATTGTGGCTCGCTATACCACCACCCTGCAAGCGCATCACAGTAAGCTGATGCTCGTTGGCGTCAGCCCCCTGATGAATGAGCAACTGAACCAGACCAAAGTGGCTGACCTCATTGGCCGGGAAAATATTTTTATGCGGAGTGAGACAATCGGCGAAGCCGGAACTCAAGCCTGGGATGCCGCCCAGACGTGGTTGGCCGAGCAGCCTGTGCGTGCTGATGAGTCGTCTGAAGCCGGGACGCCAGACGAGCAGACGAAACCGCCTGACTGGAAAAACATCGGGTCAGAAATCAAGAAGTTAGGCGAGACGGCCTACCAACGGTGGGCTGATCCTCAACAATGGCGGGGTGAACAGCGAGAGGATTCTGGTGAAACGGCTTCAGAAAAGCCGGAGGAGCCTGATGATAAAAAGGGGTAGTTGTAAATCCGGCTCTATGAGCTTTTATGGGGTAGCGACCGCATCCCAATGCGGGAGCGGGCATAAGGATGCCCTCACCACAAAAAATCTCAGAGAGCCGTAAATCCTTGCACGTTAATCAAAAAACAGGAGGCTCGAAATGTGTTGTTTTGTAACATCGGTGTTGTTGTTTGGCCCTCGGATGGCCTTTTTGGTGTTGTGGCTTTTGCCGTATGGGTACACCCGGATCAGCCTGGCCTTTAACGGCTGGTTCTGGCCCCTGTTAGGATTGATCTTCCTGCCCTGGACGACCCTGGTGTATGTGCTGATCTTTCCCCTTGTCGGCTTCGACTGGCTGTGGTTGGGGCTAGCCTTTCTGGCCGATCTGGGGACGTACAGCGGCGGCGCTTACGGCAACCGTGACCGGATTCCCGGTTACGCCGGGTAATAATTTACCGGTGACAAGCTATTTTTAGTAGACCGCAATCGCATCCTGAGTAAACCGAAGAATGAGGTTGTATCGAAGGGT
>CAZWZZ010000956.1:0-2854 GCA_964638395.1 uncultured Caldilineaceae bacterium | reverse complement strand
AGGCTGTGCTACAATGCGGCCCATCACCGATGATGACCACTAAGGAGCAGCCCAATGACCGACAATATCTATACCCTCGGCCTGGATAAAACCCCGGCCAACTATGTCCCACTTTCGCCGCTGACGTTCATCGAACGGGCGGCGTCTGTTTATCCCGACCAGACCGCCATCGTGCATGGCGAGCAGCGCTTCACCTGGGCCCAGACCTTTGAGCGCAGCCGCCGTCTGGCCTCGGCCCTGAGCCAACGGGGGCTGGGTCCGGGCGACACCGTGGCCATTATGGGCTACAACACCCCGCCGATGTTCGAGGCCCACTTTGGCATCCCGGCCACCGGCGCGGTGCTGAACGCGCTCAACACCCGCCTCGATACGGCCAGCATCGCCTTCATTCTACAACACGCCGAAGCCAAACTGTTGCTCACCGACCGGGCCGCGTCCCCCACCATCGGCCCGGCTCTGGAGATGTTGGAGCAGCCCATGACCGTGATCGACATCGACGATCCGCTCGGTGAGGGGGGCGACCTGTTGGGCGAGACTGATTATGAGGCCCTGCTGGCCGAGGGTGATCCCGATTTCGCCTGGCAGATGCCGGAGGATGAGTGGAACGCCATCAGCCTGAACTACACCTCCGGCACGACCGGCAACCCCAAGGGCGTTGTCTATCACCATCGGGGGGCCTACCTGAACGCCATCAGCAACGTGTTGGCCTGGGGGATGGGCAAGCATCCGGTCTATCTGTGGACGCTGCCGATGTTCCATTGCAACGGCTGGTGCTTCCCCTGGACGCTGGCGGCAATGGCCGGTACGAGCGTTTGCCTGCGCCAGGTGCGGGTCGAGCCGATTTTCGAGCTGATCGACCAGGAAAAGGTGACCCACTACTGCGGCGCGCCGATTGTCCACAATATGTTGGCCAACGCCCCGGCGGAGCTGAAGGCGATGAAAACCCACCCGGTCAGCGGGATGGTCGCGGCGGCTCCCCCCCCGGCGGCGGTTTTGGAGGCGATGGAAAAGAACGGCTTCGATGTGACCCACGTCTACGGCCTGACTGAAAGTTACGGCCCGGCGGTTTTGTGTGAGTGGCACGAGGCCTGGAACGACAACTCTTACGAGGACAAAGCCGACCTCAAAGCCCGGCAAGGGGTGCGCTACCATATGTTAGAGGGGATTATGGTGGCCGATCCGGTGTCGATGCAGCCGGTGCCGGCCGATGGGCAGACCATCGGCGAGGTGATGCTGCGGGGCAACATTATAATGAAGGGCTACCTCAAAAACCCAACGGCCACCGAGGCGGCTTTTGCCGGGGGCTGGTTCCACACCGGCGATCTGGGGGTCATGCATCCCGATGGCTACATCGAGCTAAAGGATCGCTCCAAAGACATCATCATCTCCGGTGGGGAGAATATCTCCACCATCGAGGTGGAGGGGGTGCTGTATCGTCACCCAGCAGTGATGGAAGCGGCCGTCGTGGCTCAACCGGATGAAACGTGGGGCGAAATCCCCTGCGCCTTCGTCACCCTCCGCGAGGAGGACCCCTCCGTGACCGGGGCCGAGTTGATCGAGTTCTGCCGCCACAACCTGGCCCATTTCAAGGCCCCCAAGCGGGTTATCTTCGGTCCTTTGCCGAAGACCTCGACCGGCAAGATTCAGAAGTTCAAACTCCGGGCGCGAGTGACGGAGGGGTAAATAGGCGGCAGGGTCAGCCCGGCCCCGGCGTCTCATCCTCGGCGACGCCGTAGACGACGCCGTTGCCCGATAACATAACGGCGATGGGACGAGTCACATCGAAGTGGCTGAAAACGATGATGAGGATGATAATTATGGGGATGCTCAGGAACATACCGGCGATACCCCAGATGGTGCCGAACACGGCCAGGGCGACGAGGGTGACAAAAGGGCTGATGTCCAGGGAATTACCCATCAGTAACGGCTCGACAAAGTAACTGACGGCTGTTTGGACGGTCACCAACAGGGCGGCCAGCCCCAATATAATCGGCCAGTTCCCAAATTGCAGGAGGGCGATCATCACCGGAAAAAGGACGGCAATGATGGAGCCGATGTAGGGGATGAAATTGAGCAGGGCGATGAGAACAGCCCACACCCCGGCAAAATCCAGGCCAAAGAGCCACATGACCACAAAGGAGACGACGCCGGTTAAGACGCTGACAAAGGTTTTGACGGCAAAATATTTTTGAACCTGCTCTTTGATCGAACGAATGATCGTCTCCACCTCGGCCCGCCGCCGGGCATTGGGAAACATATTATTGAGCTTGGTGGTAAATGTATTCTGTTCCAACAGGAGAAAGATGACATAAATCAAGACGAGGATTGATTGGGTGACGATGCCGGTCAGGTCGGTGGCCAGGGAGGTGGCGTAGGTGGATAAATAGTCGGTGACCAGGGCGAAAATCTGGTCGATGTCTGCGGTGATCTGGGCTTCATCAGCCGTGGCTGATAAGGCCCACACAGCGGGCGGAATATCTTGCAGCAGGCTGTCCAGATTTTGGCGATAGCTCGGCCCCCGGGTCATTAGCTCCAGCGAGGTCACGTACAGCAAGCGACCAATCCTGATGGCCAGAAAGGTAAGCAGGATCAGTCCCAAACTCATGGCCAGCTTGCGGGGGATGGGATACCCGGCAATGGTCACCTGCTGAATCCGCTCGGTCATATAGTTGATCAGAAACCAGATGACAATGGCAATGATGATGGGGATGAAGATGGCTTGGCCGTAGACCATCAAAAACAGGGTCATCGTGGCGATCAAAATGAAGAAACTGACCGAGATAGGGGTGGCGTATTTTGAGGTAAGTTTTTCCATAGAAACTATGGCTCTTTTGGAACTCAGGGGGTTGACATC
>CAZWZZ010000955.1:0-2857 GCA_964638395.1 uncultured Caldilineaceae bacterium | reverse complement strand
CACCGAGCGGGACGCCATCCCCGCCGGAGAAAGTACGATCCTGACCTGGGAGCTGGAAAATGCCAAAGAAGCCTATCTTCGCTACGATGGGCAAGAGGAAGGGGTCGTCTCCCCCGGCAGCAAAAGCGTCTCGCCGGGCAAAGATACGACCTACACCCTCGTTGCCCGCAACGATAGCGGCGAAACGATGGCCGATCTGACCATCCGGGTGACCACTCCGTCGCCGACGTCGGCCCCGGTGCGCCGGGATGGGCGCATTACCCTCCTGAGCGGCCAGGCCGTCGATTTCGACGACGGCGTCGTGCAGGATGACAGCGGTTCCATCATCGACCTGGCCTGGGATTTCCAGCAGCGGGGCTTTAGCCGTCGCAACGGAGCCATTGGCGTTTTGATGAGTGAGTCGTTCAACGATTTGACCGTCACCGACTGTGTCGATGCCCCCTACGGCGCACCCATCAGCGGCGTCGATATTTCCGGCAGCGTCGTTGGCTGTTACCGCACCAGCGAAGATCGTCTCGGTAAATTTTCCATCGTCGATTGGGATTTGACTGGCAAGGTGACGCTTGATTGGTTGACCTGGGAGAAGTGAGGGGTTTGGAAGAGATGGAAGATTGGAAGGCTGGAAGGTTGGAAGATATTGGAAGATTGAAAGGGTGAGAGTTTCCAACACAGTTTGTAGAACAATTGGCTAAATTGTTCCGGTTCGACCGATCAGGTCAGCATTTATGGTATAATAACGTAACATCTCAACGCCTTGGGGGAAGACGACAACGGATGCGGAAACAAACGGATAGAAAAGAGAAATCCGTTCTAGCCACATATCACTTTTGCAAACGACCACCTCATTTGACCACCCCCACCCGGACATAAATGATCCGGGCCTGTCCTGAGCTTGTCGAAGGGTTCATCGCCGAGCGGGGGGCGGGGATCAAAGCAGGTTGGAGCAAAGTGATATGTAGCCAGAAATCCGTTTATTTCCGTATCCGGTGTAGTATTTGCTTGGAAAACTAAAACCTACGCACAAAAGGAACAAAACCAATGCCTGAAAACATACTCGTCTGCACCGCCTGGCCCTACGCCAACGGCGATTTACATATTGGACACCTGGCCGGGGCGTATCTGCCGCCGGATATTTTCGCCCGTTACCACCGCCTCAAGGGGAACAACGTGTTGATGGTCTCCGGCTCCGACGCCCACGGCACACCGATCACGATGCGGGCTGATGCCGAGGGGGTCTCGCCGCTGGCGGTCTTCGAGCGGTTCCATCTCCGCTTCCTGGAGACGTTCCAACAGATTGGGGTTTCCTACGATCTCTTCACCCACACTGATACCGAAAATCATTTCCAGGTCTCCCAGGATATTTTTACGGCCTGCCTGGAGAATGGTTATCTCTTCAAAAAGACGGAGCAGCAATTCTACTCCGAAACCGAGGATCGCTTCCTGCCCGACCGTTACGTGGAGGGGACCTGCCCCAACTGCGGCTATGACGGGGCGCGAGGCGACCAGTGTGACAACTGCAAAAAGCTGCTCGATCCGACCGATCTGATTAACCCTCGCAGCAAAAATGACGGCTCGACGCCGGTGTTGCGGGAGACGGAGCATTTCTACCTCGACCTGGCTAAGGCCAGCGACGCCGTCTCCGCCTATCTCGACGAGAAAGATTTTTGGCGGCCCAGCGTCATCAACTTCAGCCGCCAATACGTCAAAGAGGGGCTGCGGGGGCGACCCATCACCCGCGATTTGGCCTGGGGCATCCCCATTCCGCTGGAGGGGTATGACGAAAAGCGTATCTACGTCTGGTTCGAGGCGGTCATCGGCTACTTTAGCGCCAGCCTCGAGTGGGCCAAAAACAACGACGACGCCGAACGGTGGAAGGATTGGTGGTATGACCCGCAGGCCAAAAGCTACTACTTCATCGGCAAAGACAATATCCCCTTCCACACCGTCATCTGGCCGGCCGAGTTGATCGCCACCGGACGGCGGCTGTATGAAGATGACGCGAGTAAGCAGTTGAACCTGCCCTACGACGTCCCGGCCAACGAGTACCTCAATATGGAAGGGCAGAAGTTGAGTACCAGCCGCAACTGGGCCATCTGGGCCCCCGACCTGCTGACCCGCTTCGACCCTGACCCGGTCCGTTTCTACCTGACCTTCATCGCCCCCGAAAGCCGGGACACCGACTTCACCTTCGAGGATTTTGTGCGGCGCAACAATGACGAACTGGTGGCCGCCTGGGGCAACCTGGTCAACCGGACGCTGGGCTTTGCCTACAAACGGTATGACGGCCAGGTTCCGGCCATCGGCCCGGAGGGGTTGGACGAGGCGGATGAGGCAATCATCGCCCAGGTCGAGGCCGGCTTCGGGACGGTCGGCGAGCTGCTGGCCGGGGTCAAATTAAAGGCGGCTCTCGATGAGGCGCTCAGCCTGACCCGGGCCACCAACGGCTACCTCGACCGCAAAGCGCCCTGGAAAGCCTTCAAAGAGGACCCCGCCGCCGCCGGGACGTCGATTTATGTAACCTTGCGAGTCATCGACAACCTGAAGATTCTGTTCGCCCCTTTCCTGCCCTTCACCTGCCAACAACTGCACGAGTATCTGGGCTACGAGGGGCAACTCTTCGGGCGGCAATTCACCCAAGAGTTCAGCGAGACCGAACGGCAGCACATCGCTCTCTGCTACGATAACAGCCAGGCCGTCGGCCACTGGCAGCCCAGCCAACTCCCCCCCGGCCAGCCGTTGCGGCCGCCTAGCCCGCGGTTCAAGAAGCTGGAGCCGGAGGTGGCCGAGGAGGAAGTGGCCCGGTTGTTGGAGAAGTAGGGACGGGGGGATTACCGGTCTTATATGGCCCAACAAATTC
>CAZWZZ010000954.1:0-2857 GCA_964638395.1 uncultured Caldilineaceae bacterium | reverse complement strand
CCCTCCTGCGTCGCCTCCGTAGCCTGGGCCGCCAGAGCGACGGCGTCCTCCTCTTCCTGACCGCAGCCGTGGCCGACACCCCTTTCGACCCGGCCAACTATCCCCCCGGCTTTCCCCTGGCCGACATCGCCGACGTGCGCTTGTGGGTCCAAGAGGAAAGCTGGAGCCGCCAATACGGTCTCAGCACCGCTTACAAAGCCACCGTCACCGTCATCAAGAATCAACTGGCCGGGACCGGTAAAGCGGCCAACCTCCGGGTCAAGTTGAATCGGTTCTAAAAAGTGGATCATTCAGCGCGAGGTTCCGAGGGCGGTCTCGAAAAAAGCCAGCAGCCGCTCTTGGTATACCTGACTTTGGGGGATGCCGTGCGCGACATCCTCGATGAGCCATAGCGATTTCGGCTCGTGGGCGGCATCGTACAGCCGTTGGGCGTGGGCCGGTGGAAAAAGCTGGTCGTTGGCCCCGTGGATAATCAACACCGGACGGGGGGCGATGGTGGCCAGATCGCGGGCCGAATCGACCTGGCCGATTTCCACCCCGGCCCGCCGCTCGGCCAGATCCACCAGCAGCGGGGCAAAGGGCCATTCGGGAAAAGCGGAGAAATCGTCGAAGGCATCCTCGACCGCCGCCGGTAGGCTGCTGTAGCTGCTCTCGATGACCACCGCCTCCAGCCGGGGATCGAGCGCCGCTGCCCGAACCACAGCCGCCCCCCCCAACGACGTGCCCATCACCCCAATTCGTTCTACCGCCGGCAGCCGGGCCAGATAATCGGCGGCGGCCTGCACGTCCCACGCCTCACGGTAGCCGTAGGTAACGGTCGTGCCCTGGCTCAGGCCGTGCCCGCGCAAGTCAAACAGCAAGACATGATAGCCGACCTCGTGGAGTATAAGTGCCTGGGGCAACAGGGCCATACGATTGGCGTTGATGCCGTGAACCAGAATGATGGCCTGGGGTCGGTGGCCGGGCACATACCAACCGGACAGGGCCAGGCTATCCTCGGTGGTCAGGGTGATCTCCTCGGTGGGCAACGCCAGCTCCGGCGGTAAGGCCAGGGCCGTGTTCCGCACCGGGGTCACAAAAACCTCGACCTGGCGATTGACAAAGTAGATCAGCAGGGCTAAAAAGGCTACTGTCGCCAGGGTTATTGTAAACAGGGCCAGGCGCAACCAATAGCGACGGCTAAAGCGAACTGGGGGTGAAGATATGTTCGTCATAGTTGAATTATACCATAAGTTTTGGGTCGCTTGCTTGACGCTTATTTGACCGAAATTTGACGCCTGACTTGAATAATTTGCTCTCAGCCGCCAGACAGGGTATGATTATTGTAACTTAATCGGTTTAGCTACGCACCGCTCCGGTTGGTCAAAATGGGGGCGGTTTTTTATAGGTAACTATCAAGGAGTTTTATGAAGTTTTCAGACCTACACTTAAGCCAATCGCTGCAAAAGGCGATCAAAAAAATAGGGTACAAAGAGGCCACGCCGATTCAGGAGGAGGCCATTCCCCCGGCATTGGAGGGGCGGGACATCGTTGGCTGTGCCCAGACCGGCACCGGTAAGACCGCCGCCTTTTTATTACCCGCTTTGCAGCACCTTTTGAAAAACAAGCGCGAAACTAAAAATCCCGGCGTGGTCGTGCTGGCCCCGACGCGGGAGTTGGTCATTCAAGTGACCGGCGAGGCCCATAAGCTGGCCGCCCAAACTTCGCTGCGGATCGTTTCCATTTATGGCGGGGCCAGAATGAAGCCCCAAATCAGCAAGCTGCGGCGAGGCGTCGATGTGGTCATCGCCACGCCGGGTCGCTTGCAGGATCATATGCGCCGCCGCAACGTCACTTTCAAGGATTTGGATATTTTGATCCTGGATGAGGCGGATCGGATGTTGGATATGGGCTTTTTGCCGGACATCAAACAGATTGTCAGCCATATGCCGGACAAACGGCAGACGATGCTCTTCTCGGCGACGATGTCGAACGCGGTGTTGAATCTGGCCTACCAGTTCCAGCGAGAGCCGGTCAGTGTCGAGATTGCCAGGGCCACCCCGCCCCAGGCTATTCAGCAGACCATCTATCCGGTTCCCAAGCATTTGAAGACCCCGCTGCTACTGGCCCTGCTGCAAAAGATGGATGTGGACAGTATGCTGGTCTTTACGGCCACCAAACAGGAAGCCGATATTGTGACCCGCCAACTGGCGCAGGCCAATATATCGGTGGCCTGTATCCACGGCGATTTTCGGCAAAAACAGCGTATCGCCGCCCTGGAAGGGTTCCGCTCCGGCAAGCATCGGGTGCTGGTGGCTACCAACATCGCGGCGCGGGGGTTGGATGTGGAGGGCATTTCCCACGTCATCAACTACGATGTCCCGGAGCATCCCGAAAATTACGTCCATCGCATTGGCCGCACGGCCCGCGCCGAGGCCGAGGGGGACGCCATCACCCTGGTTACGCCGGATGACGAACCGATGGTGTACCGCATCGAACATCTGCTGGGCTACAAAATCGAGCGTAAAACCCTGCCCGGCTTTGATTATGACGTGCCGACCCCTTCCTGGGCCAAGCCGTCCGCCGAGGCCCTGATTCGCAAGACGACCCAATCCCAGAGCCTGGCCGACCGCTGGCGCGGAATGACCGGGGGCGGCAGCGGCGGTGGTCGCAGCAGCCGCCGGGGGGGTTGGTAAGCTCGTTACTGCCCCAGATGGTCGATCAACCAACTGACAACGGTGGCCACGAGAACCTTACGGCAGGCGCTGAAGGCGTGGTCACCCAACTCCAACCGTCGCCACAGAACGTGGGGCACGGCTTTAACAAACGGTTCATAATGGGCCGGGGGGAAATAGACATCCCGCTCGCCACTGACCAG
>CAZWZZ010000953.1:0-2859 GCA_964638395.1 uncultured Caldilineaceae bacterium | reverse complement strand
CGGCCAAACACCTCCGGGAAATACATCTGCTCGGCGTGAGTGGGGATGACGCGGTACTCGCCGGGCAGGGAGGCGCGGACGGTGTAGCTGTACTCGTAGACCCCCTGCGGCAGATGATCGGCGAAGAGAACCGCCTTTTCATCCCGCAGATCGGTGTGGGTGAAGAACCACCAGCCCCACGGTCGCTGCGAGCCGCTATCGCTAACACGCTCGAACTGCGGCTCCTCAGCAACGAGGCTGGTCGTGGCCAGGCTGCTATCCACGGCCTCCACCCCGGCCGGCAGGTAATCCTCAACCACGACGTACCGCAGATCGGTCGGGGCAATCAGGGTCAGCTTGACGGTGATGAAGTCGCCCACTTCGGCTTCAGTAATCGCCTGCCCGTCGCCATCTTGGAGGGAGTATTGGCGAGAGACGACGATGCCCCGGTCTAACGCTTTGACCTCCTCGACCGGCTTATAGTAAGTCAGGTAGGCGGCGTAGTACAAGTTGCCGGGGCTGTCATCCACGCCGGTGACGGGGTCCCGCTCGACGGCCAGGCGGTTGACGGCGTCGGCCAGCAGTTGCTCCACCTCGACGCGCAGTTCGGTCTGCTCATCGACGGTGGCCGCATCGACCTGCCCCTCGCCCAGCTCCTGACCGTTCAGGGACACCTGCCAGGCGTAATCCGCCTCCAACTCGCCGGTGGTCACCAGCCAGTCGGTCAGGCCGATGATGGCCCAGGCCGTCTCCTGGGTGGTGGACCAGTGGCCGGCCTGCTCCCGGTTCGTCATCAGCCAGCGCACAGCCTGCGGCAGCAGCGGATGATCCGGCTGGATGCGGGCCAGCGTGGCCAGGATGATAGCCGTGCTGCGGGTATCGCTGTTCATATTCCGCAGATCAACCCCGGCCTCTTCCCAATGGGCGCCGGTCGCGCTGGCGATAGCCCCGTTGCTCAGGTCGCTGATAAGGGTGTCGATCTGGGCGGCCTCATCATCCAGAGTATGTATGGCCAGAGCCAGGAAGGCCCGCCCATACATATCCAACTGCGCCCGCTGCTCGAAGAGGGCGATGCTGCGGCTCAGCTCCCCCTCCCCGGCCTCGGCCAGGGCGTAGAGAATGAACGCCTGGCGGTTGGCCTGCCACGGCTCGGCCAAATCCTGGGGCGCGTCGAGGCTATCGGTCAAATAACTGACCGCGTTGTCGATGACCCATTGATCCACGGTGAAGTCGGCCCGGCGAGCCTCGGCCAGACCATACAGGACGTAGGCCGTCAGGAAGGGATCGCTGGGACTATTTCGCCACCAGCCCCAACCGCCATCCATCTTCTGCTGGCTGACAAGTCGCTGCACGCCGAAGCTGACCTGGCGGGGTAGATTTTGGGCCAGGTCGGGTCGTTCCAGATCAAGCGCCTCGTAAGCCCGGAAGGTGAACAGGTTGGGCAGGAAACGGCTGACGGTCTGCTCGGTACATTCGTAGGGGAAGTGGCGCAGATACTCCAGGCCATCCCGCATCCCGGCGGCCAGGCTCGGCTCGACGCTGACGGTCAGGTTGCCCTGGTCCGGGTTGAAGCTGGCCGGTAGAGCGATGCCCTCCTGCCGCAAGCCGTCATCCTCCAAAACGCCGACCGTGGCCACCGTCTCCGGCGTGCTGAGTTGGTAGACCGGCAACGCGAAGGCAACCCCATCCTCGAAGTCGCTCTCCGCCGCCGTGGCCCCCATCGTCAGGCTGGCCGTCTGCACATCCCGGACGACGATGTTGTAATCAACCTTGACCTCATCGCCCGCTTCAACCTCGAACGACGCTGACTTATCGCTATCTTGCCACTCCCCATCTCCTAATCTCCAATCTCCAATCTCCAATCCCTCCGCCACAAACGTCGGCTCGACCGTCAACATCTCTTCCGTATTATTTTGCACGATCAAGCCCAACTGGGCCGCATCGCCGACGACGAAGAAACGGGGCGCAACGGGGCGCACCAAGAGCGGTTTGCTGGTGACGATTTCATCGCGGGCCTCGCCGACGAGCGTTTCATCGCCGGTGACGCCCTTGGCGATCAAGACCCAGGTGGTCAGGTTGTCCGGCAGAGTGGCCTCGACGGTGGCCTGACCATTCTCATCGGTGACCAGGTCGGCCACCCACAGGGCGGTGTCGGCAAACTCCCGCCGCACCGAGTCGGGACCGAGGCCGCCGTCGCCGCCGCCGCCCCCTTTGCGGGCGTCGATGGCCCGGTTGATGCGATCCAGGGCCAGGGTCAGGCCGAGGCCGGTTTCCACTTCCAACGCCCGCCGCTCCCAGAAGGCGTCAAACAGTTGGCCCGGCGTCTCCGGGAAGAGGGTCAGCACGGCTTTGTCGATCAAGGCCAGCGATACCTCAGCTTGGACCGGATTCCCCTCGACATCGGTCACGGTCACGGCATACTCCACCGTCTGTCCGGCATCGTAGAAGCCATCATTGCTGGCCGTGACCGGTTCCAACGTCACCTCGAGCCGCTTCTCATCGGGGTCCACATTCAGCCGGGCATAGCCGAGCTTGAAGCTGGGCAGCCCCTCTTGGCCCCCGGCGGGGGGAATTGCGGTTTCGTCTGCCTCTGACTCCTCCTCAGTAGAGGAAGCAGGCTCCGCTTCATCGTCTACAGCTTCCTCTTCCTCAGCCGCATCAGCGGACTCTTCTTCTTCAGTAGCATCAGATTCTTCCTCCTCAGCCGCGTCGGTAGACTCGTCCTCCTCCTCTGAGGCCTCGGTGGATTCTTCCTCCTCATCGCCGGATTCTTCCTCCTCATTCGCATCATCGGCAGGCGCTTCCTCCTCAGCCTCACTCTCTCCCCCCTCTGGGGGGCTGGGGGGGCCATCCTCCTCGGCAGCGTCGGTGGACTCATCC
>CAZWZZ010000952.1:0-2864 GCA_964638395.1 uncultured Caldilineaceae bacterium | reverse complement strand
TTCAAAACTCAGTCCACAAATATCTCCTATATGGCACAACCTTTGGAACCATCCCCGGTTTTTCCAGCATGGGGCGCTGCTTGACCAGTACTTGGTAGCTATCCTCGGCATCCAGCACAAAGTAGACATAAGGCAGCCAGGGTAGCAAGCGCGACCCGGTGCGAAACAGATTGCCGTACCGTTGCTGTAGGATCAGCATAGCTTCAGGACCGTGTTGGCGATAGAGATTGTTTACTTCAAAGAAGGAAACGACGGGAATCATCTGTCTGCTCCAATTACGGTTACTCAATAATTCGGGATAACGTCAGACTATCGTAGGACAAACTTAAGTTTGTCCTACGAGCTAAGCGAAAATGACAACATCGCCCTAACCTGCGTCCCCCCATTTTGTCCCGCCCCGACCATACAGGTGCCGCCCAACTCCTCAGCCCGCTCCCGCATCGAGGTCAGGCCCACCCCGGATCGAAATCCGGGGGGCAAGCCCCGGCCATCGTCGGTGATGGTGATGACCAGGCCGGGTAAGGGCTGCCCCGGCGTGATGGCAAACCGGACGCGACACTGTTTGGCCTGGGCATGGCGGATGACGTTGGTCACGCCTTCCAGGGCGATGCGATAGGCGGCCACCTCGATGGCGGCCGGGAGCGGGGGCAGCGGCTCCGGCGCGGCTTCGATAGCAATGTGCAGTTGGCCGTTCAGCCCACCCATTTGGGCCACGTGCGCCCGCAACGCTTCGAGCAGGCCCAACTCGTCGAGCGCGGGCGGGCGCAACTCGTAGACCAGCCGCCGGATGTCGGCCACCATCTGCTGGGTTTGTTGTTTCAACTGTTTGACGTGCTGCCCGGCGGCATCAGGATCGGCGGTCAGCAGATCGAGGATGGCATCCAGTTTGAGGGTTTGGCTGGCCAGGGTGGGGCCGAGGCCGTCGTGCAGGTCGCGGCGGATGCGGCGACGCTCCTCTTCGCGGGCCAGCACCAGCCGTTCGCGGGAGCGCTGCAGGGCCAGGGTCAGCCGGGTGGCCGAGGCGACCGGGCCGGTTTGGGCGGCAATATCAGCCAGTAGCTTTTGCTCTTTGGCCGTAAATGTCTCGCCGGGGGCGCGGGGCGAGACCAGCAGCCGCCCGACGGTCTCGTTTTGATAGCGCAGCGGTAGCTCCACAACCTCGGCGACCGGCTCGCCGACGGTGGCCTGGCCGATTTGCTCGGTCTGCTCCAGCAACTCGATGGCGGCGTAGGGCAGCTTGAGCGTCCCGGCAATCGTTTCGACAATCGAGGTCAGCGTCTCGGTAGGGACGGCGGTAGTTTGCAACTGCTGGCTCAGGTGGGAGAGAACGGCGTAGGGGTCGTCCCGCTGGCCGAACATGAGCCGGTTGATGCTACGCTGGAGGTATTCGCGGGCGGGTTGGAAGGCGATGGCAATCAGGGCGGTGGCAATGAGCGAGATAGGCAGACTGCCCGCCGATTGGAACATCAGACTCAAGCCACCCACGGTCAGGGTGTAGATCAAGACGACGACCTGGGTCAGGCCCCCGTAATCCAGGGTGCGGGTGTTAACCAGATCAATGGCGTAGAGCCGGTATTTGAAGATGGCGATGCCCATGACGATGGGAATGCCCACAAAGACCAGCGGAAGAACAATGGCATACCAGACGGTATCCCATAATTGCGGATAAAAGAAAGTGGCCGGTATTTCAAGGAGAAAAATCTGGATGCCGATGCCCGTAGCCAGGTAACAAACCAACCACTTTATCTGCTGCCGTTCATCGCCAGCGGCGCGTCGAAAGCGGACGATCATTGAGATGAGACCGAGCAGGATGAGCAGGAGAACCAGCCCGACAGATATGGTGCGAAAGAACGGAAACCACCAGTCCGGTAGGTTGGTGACGCCGAAGGGGTTCGTCACCGGGAAGCGGGTTTCAAAGCCGTTGTCTTGGCTGAGATCCGGCATCAGCCCCAACGCAGCGGCAGCCCCCAACGAAATGACAATACCGATGATGGTCACCCACCGCCAGCGGTAGGACAAGAACCGTCCGGTGGGGAACATCATGGGCAGTAGTACCTGCAACGGAATAATGGCCGCGCCCCCCGTAGCGTAGAGCAGCCAGGCCGCATAAGGCATCCCCGCCGCGGTGATCGTGCCGGTGAGGCCGCATTGAATATACAGGTCGGTCGCGCTGTCAGCGTGCAGGCTAAAACCGGTTATCAGGCACAGCCAGCCAATTCGATTGTGGGGCTGGTAGACAAAGATCAAGAAGCCCAGGATGGCAAAGGCCAGACCGCTGAATAGGCCGGTGAAAAAGCGGGTGGCTCCTCCGTTAATGGCAAATGGGTCACAGCCCGCCAGCGTTAGCCAGCCGCTCGCCAGCGGGCCGATTAGCGTTAGCAAGAATAATCCTACGGCCAACCAGCGAGGCGGTGACCGGGGTGGGGATAGGGTTTGAAGGTGGTTTGATGCGGCCATTGTTTTTTTAGGGTTGCATTATCGTAGGATCATTGTAGGACAAACTTAAGTTTGTCCTACAATGATTGGACTACATCTCAACTGCGTATTTACAGTAACTCCAGGGCCAATCTTGCCACTGTTGAACCAAACCGGCTTTGACCGGATTATTTAGAACGTAAATGATAATCCGGTCCCATTCCGCTTTATCTCTGACAACGTGATCATAATTTTCGTGCTGCCAGAAGTTGCCCCGTCGATTTAACAGAGGGTTGGCTTGGTAGGCGCTCCGGCCTTTGATTGTCTGCATAATCTTTGACAATGAATGGTACTTGTCACCATCTTTGGGTAACGGCGTAAACACCAAATGTATCATAGATTTCCAAACCTGAAAGTGGGGAGAAAGTCAGAGAAACGGCCCCACCAGA
>CAZWZZ010000951.1:0-2871 GCA_964638395.1 uncultured Caldilineaceae bacterium | reverse complement strand
TAATTGTGAAATAAATAATCAACCTCTTTCACATTCAATTCGTCATTCCTTCACGTCCTGTTGCTAAACTTCAACCATCACGCTTTAGCCAAGATGTCAAAAAGTTTAGAAAGGAATGACGAATGATCTCAAAGTTTGCAGCAATCTCTGAACGGGAGCGGTACATCCCCCTTGAGGCCAACCTCCTGGCCCGTTTTGTGTACCTGAGCCAATCCTCCCAGATGCGGCTTTTCATCGAGCCGGAGATTACCTGGTTTACGACCGACATTGCCTACCCTCATTACGTCTTCAACATCGTGCTGCGGGCTAATTTTACGACCCCGGAGATGGCCCACACTCATATCAATCAACTTGTCGGAGATGCCCAAGCCCGGCGGATGTCTCTGTTCTGGGCGGTTGGCCCGGCCACACAGCCTGTCGATTTTGGGCACTATCTGAGCGCCCACCAATTCCACCTGGCGCTTTCGGCCAAAGCGATGGAACTCGACCTGAAGAATTTGAATGAGGAGATCAGGGTTTCCGCCGATTTCCGAGTAGTGCGCGTGACGACCCCGGCCCAACTGCGGGAGTTTATCCGGGTGCAAAGCTACAACAGCGATTTGCCGTCGGGCGCTGCCGACGCCTGGTTCAATCTGGAGGCCGACATCGGTCTGGGCGACCACCTGGCCTGGCAGCGCTACCTGGGTTACTGGCGCGGAGAGCCGGTGGCCACGGCCTCGACGGTGACCGGTTCAGGCGTCGTCGGGCTATACCAGGTAGCCACCCTGCCCCAGGCTCGTGGCTTGGGGCTGGGCACGGCTGTCTCTCTGGCGGCGATGCGGGACGCCCGGCAGCGCGGCCAGCGACGAGCCATTCTCCACTCGACCGATATGGGACTCAACGTCTACCGGCGACTCGGCTTCGAACCGGTCACTGATGTGGATATTTACTTGTGGTCGGGGGCGCAGAATGAAACATCCCCGGAAGGATAACGATCTGGAAAGCGTAAATCGCAAAGCGTAACCTGTCTGTTCCTCAAGCAGGCTTTACGCTTCACGTTTTACGTCTTACGTTTTCTAGCATCAACCTCACGACATTCTGTTGAACCATTCAAGATTTTATCGACATAAGGAGTGCCTCTATGTTAGCCGAAAGGATCCAAGCCAATCTTTTTACCCCTCGCGTCAGCGAGACCGGGTCTACTCGTCACCTGCGGACGGCCCGAACCGAGGATATTTCAGCCTTGCGCCGGTTGATCGAGCAATCGGTGCGGGGGTTGAGCCAACAGGCATATACGCCGCAACAGATCGACAGCTCGCTGAAATATATCTTCGGCGTCGATACCCAACTGATTGCCGACAACACCTACTACGTTGTCGAAATCGACCGCCACATCGTCGGTGCGGGCGGTTGGAGCCAGCGCAAAACCCTCTACGGCGGCGATCAGGCCAAAGCCCCCACCGCAGACGACCTGCTCGACCCCACCCAGGACCCGGCCAAAATTCGAGCCTTTTATGTCCATCCCGCCTGGGCGCGACAAGGCATTGGGCGGCAACTGATGCAGGCGTGCGAAGTGGCTGCCCACGCTGCCGGCTTCAAAATGATGGCGTTGATGGCCACGCTGCCGGGCCGGCCGCTGTATGCCGCCTGTGGGTTTGAGCCGGTCGAGCCGGTCAATATCGAGATGCCGGATGGAGTCCTGCTGCCCTGTGTGAAAATGGTCAAGCCTCTCCGCCAATCGTCCCTGTGAAATCCTCGCTCATTTCACGTTGACTTCACGTTTTAATCGCAATCGTTGGCTATGCTTGTCGTATCACTCAAACGCTGCATCCAGCCGAGGCAGTGTATCGAAGGATGTACTCTACCTATACCTAATTCATCAATCAAACAGAAAAGGAGCCAAATCATGTCTCACAAAAAAGTTTCAATTTATGTCAGTTTCATTCTGTTGTTTATCACGGCTATTGCTTGCGGCGGTGGAGAGGCTGTCGGCGATGATGTTGACCCCTATGCCGAATCTGACGCCGCTGTAGAGGAAAGCCAAGAAGTTGAGGCAGAGGAAGCCGCCGCCGTCGATGCCGAGTGGGTCGAATTCGTCTCCGAAGCGGGCAACTTCACGGCCCGTTTCCCCGTCGAACCGACCGAGGAAGTCCGGCCGGCGCCCAACACCGATATCGAAACCGATGTCCATATGTTCGTGGTCGAAGTCGGGCCGACGGCGTATATGGTCTCCTACAATGATTATCCGGTGGCCTTGACCAACGGTACGGAGCGCACCCCGCTTATGGAGTCGGCCTTTGACGGGGCCAGGGAGGCGATGATGGGCAGCGTGAGCGGCACCCTGGTGGCCGAGGCGGATATTTCGCTGGCCGGGTATCCGGGGCGGCAGCTCGAGTTCGACATCGCCGAGAGCCTGATCCCCGGCGGCGGCGCAGGCACCCTGCAAATGTATGCCGTCGGTGAGCGATTTTACCAGCTTCTTATCATCGGCCCCGAAGGTCAGCCCTCCGCCGAGGAGATCGACGCCTTCATGGCTTCATTTGATCTGCTGGAAGCGCCCGCTGTTGGCGAAACCGGCGAGAGCGACATCCCTGAGACGTCTGAGTTAGCGGATCAATAACAATTATCAGTAGACCTTTTATGTGGATTGAACGGCCCGCCTAATCTCTTGATGGGCGGGCACGTTTTCTAAAAATGAGCGGCGCAAGGTGTCATCCTCGATGTGGTCGGCCTGGGTGTGCAGCAAACGGGCGGCGGCGTCGAGAATAACCGGGGCGCGGTCATCCTGTCGGGCCAGTAGCAGCCGATAACAGATCAGGGATAGGCGAAACGGCTCCTCGAGTTGGGGCAATGTCTCGGCTTGGATGTGGGGCAAAATTGCCTCGATTTGCT
>CAZWZZ010000950.1:0-2872 GCA_964638395.1 uncultured Caldilineaceae bacterium | reverse complement strand
GTCCCCTCTGCCACTTCAGCCAAAAATTGGAAATACCGGTCGATTCCTGACTGGTATTTCATCAATGTGCCCGGTGTGGTACAACGTTGCGCCCCAAACCGGGAGATTGTTGCGTCTTCTGCTCCTATGGCGATGTGCATTGCCCCTCACAACAGCCGGATACTTCGCTAACCGGCTAAGGAATACAAGTCTCCTGCCACCCTCCTTTATTCCAAAAATGAAATCGACATTTTAACAAAATCGTTGTATAGTATGGCCCGACCAAAATCAATGGGAGGTTATCATCTATGAGCCAAACCGCAGGGGTCAAGATGCGGCAGGTGGTGGATTGGAGCGCGGCACTCTGGGCCGGATTGGTGGCTGGGACCATTTTTCTGCTGCTGAATCTCTTTTTTGTGCCCGCCCTCGTCGGCGGCAACGGTTGGATTACGCTGCGCTATACCGCCTCGCTGGTGATGGGCAGCGGGGTGTTACCGCCCCCGGCTACATTTGACGCAGGGGTGTTGGTGGTGGCTGTGTTGACCCATTATATCTTGTCGATAGCCCTATCACTCCTCCTGGCCTTTATCATCCATCGCTGGGGGTTGATTGTTGGGTTTGTTGGGGGAGCGCTGTTTGGGCTGGCTCTCTATTTCATCCATTTTTACACCGTCACCCTGCTCTTCCCCTGGTTCTTTGCCGTGCGGAGCCTGCCCTTGCTCCTCAGCTACGCTATTTTTGGCGCGGTCGCCGGGGGGATTTACGAAACGTTGGAAGTGGAAGAGTTCGTTCCGGTGGAGTAGCCTGGAAGACATAACTTTTTAGCAGCTTCCAGAGGGACTACTTTTTCGCGGGGATTTGGGGATGAGGAGATAAATTTTTTAGATGAAATCTCCTAATCTCCTAATCCCCGCCAGGAATTTGTTGTTCGGAGTGGCGGCTGTTGAATAAAAATTACTTATCACCAAAAACAGGAGAGGTTTACTAATGTCGAGACGAGTTCGTGCGCTACCGGTGGCCGGACGCAGCAACGGCCTGATGCGGTTAGGGATGGCCGTCGTTGTGGCGGCGATTGCCCTCTGTTCTTTTTTTGGTTCCCGTGTATACAACCCCATCACCGGGGAGGATCAATACATCAGCTTGACGCCGGAGCAGGAGATTGCGATGGGCTTGCAGGCCGCCCCGGAGATGATGAGGCAGCACGGCGGTTTGCTGCCGGAGCAGGCGGCCCAGGATTTGGTGGATCAGGTCGGCAACCGTCTGGTGGAGAATAGCGCCGCCGCCGATACCGAGTGGCGCTTCGAGTTTCACCTGCTCCGTGACCCGGAAACGATCAACGCCTTCGCCCTGCCCGGCGGTCAGGTCTTCATCACCGATGCCTTGTTTGATCGCCTGCAAACGGAGGGGCAACTGGCCGGGGTGTTGGGGCACGAAATCGGCCACGTCGTCGCCCGCCACGGGGCGCAGCGTATCGCCAAATCGGAATTAACCCAGGGGCTGGTCGGCGCGGTCGTGATGGCCTCAACCGACCCCAACGACCCCGGCAGCGGTGAAAGCGCCGCCCGGATTGCGGCCCTGGTGGGGCAGATGGTCAACATGAAATATGGCCGTGACGATGAGCTACAGTCGGATCGGTTGGGCGTGCGCTTTATGGCCGATGCCGGGTATGACCCGCGAGCGATGATCGGCGTCATGCAGATTTTGGCCGAGGCCGGTGGTGGCGCTCGCCAGCCGGAATTTTTTAGCACCCATCCCAACCCGGATAACCGCATTCAGCGTATCGAGGCAGCCATCCAGGAGGTCTTTCCAAATGGCGTGCCGGCCGGGTTAGAACCATAAGATGCTTTCCCCCAACCCTTAATGATTCATAAACCTTAAAAGGATTAAGAAATTTTTAAAAAGTACTTGACAATGCGTATAGAGTATGTTATTATCTCTCTCGCTGTTGCGGAGAAGAAAACTGTTCCGCACAGATTAACAAGTAAAAAGTCTGCCCAAAACTTGCCAAACGAGCTTTGATGAATTTTGAAAAAGCTCTTGACAAGCAGTAAAAAATGTGGTAGACTATTTTTTAGTCCCTGTGAGGGATTACTTGATTGAGATGGACTGCACGGACCTCATCCGTGAGGAACGTGGTCAGTATCTTGAAAAGCGGCGAAAGGGGTAACATCGAACTCGAATAAGTAAGACTTAGGAGAGAAAAGCGGGATACCCTGCCGACATCCAAGTTGAGTAACAAACCGGGTGTCGGTTTTTGTTTGCCGTAACTTAACAACTGAAGAGTGACAAGGAATTAAGCTAGTGTGATTGGCTCAACCGTAATTTCTCTAGCAGATGTAATCTGTCTAGGTAAATAATTACTTTACGGAGAGTTTGATCCTGGCTCAGGATGAACGCTGGCGGCGTGCTTAACACATGCAAGTCGAACGAGAAAGCTCCTTCGGGAGTGAGTACAGTGGCGAACGGGTGCGTAACACGTTGGTGACCTGCCTTGAGGAGGGGGACAACCGTGGGAAACCACGGCTAATACCCCGGATGTCTAAACTGTTAGAGGGTTTAGACTAAAACTTCGGTGCCTCAAGAGGGGCCTGCGGGCTATCAGCTTGTTGGTGGGGTAATGGCCTACCAAGGCTAAGACGGCTAGGGGGCGTGAGAGCGCGACCCCCCACAATGGAACTGAGACACGGTCCATACTCCTACGGGAGGCAGCAGTGAGGAATATTGCGCAATGGGGGAAACCCTGACGCAGCAACGCCGCGTGAACGATGAAGGCCTTCGGGTCGTAAAGTTCTTTTCTAAGGGAAGATAGTGACGGTACCTTAGGAATAAGTCCCGGCTAACTACGTGCCAGCAGCCGCGGTAAAACGTAGGGGGCGAGCGTTATCCGGATTTA
>CAZWZZ010000949.1:0-2873 GCA_964638395.1 uncultured Caldilineaceae bacterium | reverse complement strand
TACCAATTACCGCCCCTCAAGATGCGAAAATTATTAAATACTCATTCCCAAAGGAGGATTTACGATGGAATTCATACTAAACGGTCAGCCAAAAACATTTGATGGTGACCCCAGTTTGCCCCTACTGACCTATCTGCGGGAGGTGGAGGGCATCATCTCGCCGAAGGATGGCTGTGCGCCCCAGGCGGCGTGTGGCTGCTGCGCGGTGCAGATGAACGACCGGGCGGTGTTGTCCTGCGTCACGCCGATGAAGAAGGTGGCCGGCAGCCGGGTGACGACGACGGAGGGGATGGACGAATACCGGCAGCGGGTCTTTGCCAACGCCTTTGTGGCCAAGGGGGGTGTGCAGTGCGGTTTCTGCATCCCCGGCATTGTCATGCAGGCCAACGTCCTCATCCAGAAGAACCCGGAGCCGACCGAGGCCGATATCGAGAAATCGCTGACACCCCATTTGTGCCGCTGCACCGGCTACAAAAAAATCGTCGAGGCGGTCGAGTGCGCGGCGGAGGCCATCCGCAACGAGGAGGAGGTTCCTATCCCGGAGAGTGACGGCAAGGTGGGGTCGCGCCACCCCAAATATCACGCTCAGGATTTGGTGCTGGGCCAGCATCGCTACACCGATGATATTCGCCTGGAAGGGATGCTGCACGGGGCCTTGAAATTTAGCGACCATCCCCGGGCCAGGGTCCTCAGCATCGACACCGGCCAGGCCGAGCAACTGCCGGGCGTCAAGCGGGTCTTCACCGCCGAGGATGTGCCGGGGGCGCGCACCATCGGCCTGATTAAGCAGGATTGGCCGGTGCTGGTGGCTGTTGGGGAGACGACCCGCTACGTGGGGGATGTGTTAGCCGGGGTGGTGGCCGAGACAGAGCCGATTGCGCGGCAGGCCGTGGCCCTGATCGAGATTGAGTATGAGGTCTTGGAGCCGGTGACGGATATGCACCAGGCCATGCAGGCGGACAGCCCGTCGGTTCACGAGGGGGGCAACGTCCTGTCCAAGACCGTCACCAGCCGGGGAGACATCGAGGCGGCCAAGGCGGAGGCGGCCTACATTGCCCACGGCGTCTACCAGACGCAGATGATCGAACACGGCTTTATGGAGCCGGAGTGCGCCATCGCCTATCCGCAGGGGGAGGGCGTCGAGCTGCTGTCCCAGAGCCAGGGCGTGTATGAGGATCAGAAGCAGGTTGCCAAAATATTAGGGCTGCCGCTGGAGCAGGTGCGGGTCGTCCTCGTGCCGAACGGCGGCGGGTTCGGCGGCAAAGAGGATTTGAGTATCCAGGGCCAGACCGCCCTCTTTGCCTATCTGCTGCAACAGCCGGTTAAGATCAGGCTGACCCGCGACGAGTCGATTATGGTTCATCCCAAACGGCACCCCATCTGGATGGAATACACCATCGGCTGTGATGCTACCGGCAAGCTGACCTTCTGCCAGGGCCGCTTCGTGGGCGACACGGGGGCCTACGCCTCGGTCGGGATGAAGGTGCTGGAGCGGTCGGCGGGCCACGCCACCGGGGCCTATGCCTTCCCGGTGACGGACATCGAAAGCACGGCGGTCTACACCAACAACCTGCCCTGTGGGGCCATGCGTGGCTTCGGCGTCAACCAGACGGCCTTTGCCCTGGAAAGCTGCATTGACGATTTGTGTGAGCAGGGCGGCTTTGATCGCTGGCAGTTCCGCTACGATAATGCCCTGGATGATGGGGATATGACCGCCACCGGGCAGATCATCGAGAGCGGGGCGGGGGCCAAGGCCACGCTGTTGGCGGTCAAGGAAGCCTTTTATGGGGCCAAATATGCGGGCCTGGCCTGCGGCATCAAAAATACGGGCATCGGCAACGGCATGCCGGACGCCTCGCAGGCCAGCATCACCATCGAAGCGGCGGACAAGGTCATCATCGACCACGGCTGGACGGAGATGGGCCAGGGGGTGCATACGATGGCCGTGCAGGTCTTGTGTCAGGAGACCGGCCTCGACCCGGCGCTTGTCGAGGTGCGGGTCGATACGGCCCAGGGGCAGGAGGCCGGGATGACGACCGCCTCGCGGGCCACGTCCCTCATCGGCAACGCCATCATCGACGCGTGCCGGGCGCTGAAGGCGGATTTGCAGACGCAGACGTTGGGCGCGTTGGTCGGCAAGACGTATGAAGGGGAATGGGTGGTCGATTGGACGACCAAGCCGGGGGCGATGGTGGAGAAGATTTACACCCACTACTCCTATAGTTACGCCACCCAGTTGGTGACGCTGGATGAGGAAGGGTACATCGACCGGATTGTGGCCGCCCATGACGCCGGCAAAATCTTCAACCCGACCCTGTTCGAGGGGCAGTTGGAAGGCTCGATCCATATGGGGCTGGGCTACGCCATCAGCGAGAATCTGGTGATGGAGGACGCCCGCCCGAAGAGTACCAAGCTGCGGGATTGCGGTATCCTGCGGGCCTGGGAGATGCCGGAGATGGAGATCATCGGCGTCGAAGTGCCGGACCCCTACGGCCCGTATGGGGCCAAAGGCGTCGGCGAGATTGGCCTGGTGCCCACGGCGGGCGCGGTGGCCAATGCCCTGTATCAGTTTGATAAGGTCCGCCGCTACAGCTTGCCCATGCCGGTCAAGAAGCGCTCCTGGCGGGAGAAGACGGCTCGCAAGCGGGGGAATGGGGCGAATGGGGAGGGGTAAGTAGCGTTTAATCGGACGCAGATTTTCACAGATCAACGCAGATAAAAAATATTAAAAATCTGAGTTATCTGCGTTGATCTGCGTCCTAAAAAATCGGTTGGACGTTTTCTTTGAACCTGGACCCGATACTCCGGCGTCGTGACCCGGGCCGGACGCTCTGCGGCCACGGGTGGGGAGGCCAGAGTGTCCGGGGGTACTC
>CAZWZZ010000948.1:0-2878 GCA_964638395.1 uncultured Caldilineaceae bacterium | reverse complement strand
AACACGGTTTCCGGCAGCTCCTCGGCCCCGGCCAGGATCGGCAAAGACCCCTCACTGGCCACCACTTTGACATCCAAACAAAGGGGCAAAAGCAGGGCCAGAAAGGCGGGATGAACCCAGGCTTCGGCATCTTTGGCCTCACGACCGGGCGGTTGAATACCAATGAAACAAAAAGTCATTGGCTCATTTTCGGAAAAGCGCATATCCCGATTTTTGTCCGGGTCGAGGGTCAGCAAATAGGGTTCAAGCCGTTGCAGGGTTTGGGGCGATAGATCAATCGTCGAGTCCAATCCTTTGCCCTTGAGAAAATATTTTCGCAGTTCGGTAAAGCTGGGTTTGTTGAGCCGGTCATTCAGCTCGTTGATGATTTGCAGCGTTTCCGGTGTAAAGAAGTAGGTCGGATAAAAATAGAGATAGCGCATCCGCTGGGCTTCGACATTGCCGCCGCTGGCCTTGCTGGGGTTCATAAACAGTTGGCGCAGCATCATCTCCAGCCCGGCGATGGAACTGATGTTGCGGATGGCGTTGGAGCCGTGCAGCATCAGGCGATTGCTGTACACCTGCGGCGCGAACAGCACGGCCGCTTCCTGCTGTTTCGTCACTTCAAATGGCGAGGGACGCAGGGCGCACACATCGGTTCGGCCCCGGCCCTTTTTCTTGGCGTTTTGATAGCGGTACAGTTCGGTGGCAAAATCCTCCCGGTCGGGGGTGATATTTTGCTCCAAATCGCTGATGGTCAGCGTCTGTTCCATATATAGTCGAAAATCCCGCCACATCGGATCAGCGGTGGCTGCATCCTCCGTTTCAGCAGCATCCGGCAATGCCTGCACCAGGCTTTTAGCCAAACTTTCGATGCGGGAGCGCCAATCGGTGGGGTCGAGATGGCTATTTTCGGCCAGATAATGACCGGCGGCAAAGTACCAATGGTAACCCACGCCCCCGGCCCGATTGTCACGGGGCACAGCCTCGAAGTCAGTTTTCAGGTGAGTCAACGCCATTGCCTCTAGTAAATGTTGAGCTGTATCAAAATCCGGAAAGCCGGTGGCGATGGTTTTTTCGGCGAAGTAACACCATTCGGCCAGTTGATCGACCCGGACATCATCCGGCAGGTCGGGTAGCTCCAGCCAGCGGGCCATCTTGGTGTATCGTTTGCCGGAGGATGGTTTTTTGCCTTCGTGGATAATGCTAAAGGTGGCCTGGGTGCCGACCCCAATCAGTTTGGGGACATCAAAGAAAGACCAGTAGTAATCGGCAAATTTCAACCCTTTACCGGCCCGTTTGAATCCAATCAGGCTATTGGCTAATCGCTTTTGAATTCTTTGCCTGATGGCCTCGATGGTCTGTTTGATAATGTCATCCAGCGGCGGCGGTGCAGGGGCCGCTTTATGGGTCAGGTAGACCACGCCGCCGGGCGTATACATAATAGGCACCCGCTGTTCACCGGTCAGGGCCTCTATCGCGCTTTGTTGCATAAAATTGGTTAGCAGTCCCAGGTTGTCGGCCAGATGATGGTAAGTGAAGCGGGCCTGGCCATCGCTGAGTTGTTGCAACACGTCATTGATGCGCCGGTGGGTGGCTACATCGCGGGGAGTGCGGGCGATGTAGGTCAGATAATCGGCCATGCGGCTCATCAATTCGCACAGCCCCAACCGTTTGCGGTATTTTCGGCTCAGGCGGTTGAGAACGCTCAGGTTGCGGAGCGTGCCCCAGCGCACCTGGGTGTTACAGGCGATGTAAATCAACTCATGCAGCACCGCTTCCGGGCCGCCGAGCGGTTCCAAGAATGGCTCCAGCCCCAATTCCTGGCTCCAGGTTAAAAATAGCTGCTCTACCTGGGGCATCTGTTCCGGCCCGATGGAGTCGTTGTGGCTAAACCCGGCCGCTTCTAACGCCTGCTCCACACCGGGAAACTTGAGCCAATCGTGCAGCAGAAAACCGGCGATAAAGAGTCGAGCGGTGTCGTCGTCATAAAAACGCAGTTGGGGCGCATCCCAACCCCGTAAAATTTTGGCAATGTGCAACACCGGAAAGAGGCCGTTGATGAGATGGCCGCGCATACTCTGGTCGTAATCGTAACGGCTGGTGTCTTCCCCCAGAGCGCGGCGGTCGGCGGCAAAGGCTCCCCCTTTGGCTGCTTTGTGACCCAGCAGGTCGGAGAGGGGCCGGACGACGTGCTGCACAAAATCGGCCATTACGTTATCGCCGGGCCACACTTTTTGCACCGCCCGCCGCAGCATCGTGGCAAAGAGCGGTTCAGTGAGCGGCAGGGTCTCCGGCTCAGGCTCAATGGCGACGGCTTCGTCCTCCCAAAAGTCAAAGGTAGTTTGTTCGGTCATACAATACGCTCCTGTACATAAAATCCAAGATGTCAACGCAGACTCAGTCCATCCAAATTTGCTGTAGGCAGGGGGGATGGTTCATATCCCCAAGAAATTTGGTTGACAACATCGTAAAACGTAAGGCGCAAAACGTAATGATTTTGACAAGATAACCGCTTACGTTTCACGTTTTGCGTTTTACGGGGTGACGTTGCTCAACCTGGTGGGTAAAAAAGTGTCAACTTATTCTGAACCCTCCCAGGCAGGGCATCCCTATGCCCGTCCGCAACGGCATGGGGATGCCGCTGCTACCTAAAATTGGATCCACCGAGACTAAAAGATTACCCGGCCCGCTTTTCACGCCCCACTTCCCGAAACGCCTGCAAATTCAAAATTTCGGCCACCTCAAAGCGAGGTGGTCGCGTCCCCTCCACGGGGCGTAGGCGGACACAGTCGGGAAAGTAGCCCATCAGCCCATGCAGCTCGGCCAGCAGGGCTACGGCGATGAAGTTGAGGGCCGGCGGCACCACCAACAGCAGCGTTGCTTGCCACGCCGCCGG
>CAZWZZ010000947.1:0-2879 GCA_964638395.1 uncultured Caldilineaceae bacterium | reverse complement strand
CGCTTTTCACAGGCAAACTTTAAGCTGGAATGGCAACACCAAGTTTTCAATGAGCGTTAGTGTCACGAAGTTTTCGCCATCGCTGAGAACACGGATTGGCAGGATGGAACGGATCAAAAAATAATCAGGCAAAATCCGTTACATCCTGTGTATCCGTGTTCTTAGCCAGACAGACGAAGGGTGGCGAAAAACTAAAGACAGTAACAATTAGCCAATTGGCATCACGTGAAACGTAAAGCCCGCTCACGGGGCAAAATCATTACGTTTTTCGATTTACGCTTTACGTTATTTTCGTGGAACTGCCTGATAGTGATGAGCGCATATAGGGTGACAAACAATGAGACAGTTAACACTGTACAGTCTACACACATTTGGATATTAACATAACAGAATTCGCTACATTTTTGAGCAAGAATGCCTTTTTGGATACAAGTATGGCGCGAACACACCGCTAAAACTTGTCATAAAACCGAAAATTTTTCCTGCTTGTACGTCCAAAAATCTTTCCGGGCTGTGGAACAGGATTTTTTCGCCGATTTAAGGGTATCTGCCCTGTTTTTATGTCAATGTTCAAATGTCTGTAGACTGTACAGGTAAAGGTCTATATGATCTGTCTGCAACCGACGTAATGAGTCTTCACAAGCCTTGATAATATGGTACCGTGATGCCCCGGCCCCATTAGGATCATCACTCATGGCCCCATAGACTTTTGTGGCCAGGATCACTCGATCTCGAATGTCACTCTTTTTTAGCGTTGTCCCTATAATCCGTTCACTCTCGCCGGAATTATACACATTGGCGGTGTCAATAAAATTGATCCCGGCATCAATGGCCCGGTTGAGAATAGCCTGAGCCTCGTCCTCACTCGTTGGGCCACCAAAATTCATCGTGCCTAAACAAACGGGCGAAACCATAACCCCGGTTCGGCCTAAAGAACGATAATTCATACCACCTTCCTAACTTTTAATTGCTCATTAAATAATTGTTTGAAGCGAGGATCATCACGGATGAAATCAAAATCCGCTGCGTTTTGGATCGTTTTACAGTATCCTGGTGTCTGGGCTACTGTTTCATTAAGCCAAAGCAGAGCCGTTTCCACGTGACCGCAAACAGCTTCAAAACGGGCTTGCGTGTAAGGTTTTTCATTTGCCATAAGAGATTGGGCCTGCCCAATTTGGCGACGATATTCTTCCTGAGAACCTAATTCCCGATAGATACCGGCCAGGGAAATTTGAGGTCCGGCATAAGTGGGATCAAGCCCAATGGCCTCTTGAAAGAGATTAATGGCCGCATCGTAATCTTTTAAGATGTAATAGATCAACCCTAAACCATAATGGGGCCGAGCATTTTGGGGTTCGAGGTCAATCGCACAGCGAAAAGCAGCGATTGCTTCTTCGTAACGCTGTAAATCGGTCAATAGATACCCCAAGTTTTGGTGGCTTAAAGCCAGCTTCGGATCAAGCGCAATGGCCTGCTGCACCATTTTAACCGCTTCATCATAGGAGCCTAAAATAAAATAGATATGGCTTAGGCCATTGTAAGCCGCCGCATAACCTGGGGCCAGGTCTATGGCGCGTTGAAAAGAATTGAGAGCGCCTTGGTAGTCACCCAGTTCGATCTGGATATCACCCAAATGATGATACGCTGTCGCATCGGTTGGATTCAGTGTCACCAATTGCTGGCCTTTGACCAGGGCTTCATTGAGAGGATCGATTGACATTGGGCGCTTATGCGATTAATTTTATTTCGTGGGACATTGGGCGAGGTGAGCCAAAAGAATTGCTGGCCATAGCTATCTGAGGGGCTGGGGCTACCGGCGACAGACCAACTTCATCACCATCCAAGATACCGAATGGCTCTTTCAACTCGTTAAACACGACATCAGGATCGGGAAAGGGAGCGTTTAGGCTAATACGCAGGGCGTCGACTTGAGGACTGTTCAAGAAGTCGGCCCACGGTTGATTGTAGGGCCACCCCTGGCGATGGATACACAGCCGCACATGAAGGGGGTGACCTTCCAGCCGGACATTGCCAAAGAACTCGGTACAATGAGCGGCAAAACTGCAATCATCACACATGGTTTTGACCCCCACCGGTCGAATTAGCTTTACGCTGACTTCAACGCCGTCAATTAGATAATTAGCCGAATAATTTGAGGTGGGATGGACGACCACAAACCTGGAGAATTGGGCTTGGTGTCGATGTAGAAATCGACCGATGGTTTGATGAGCGGCGACCAGGGCTGTCCAATCGGGGACAAGCCGAAGCGTAATATTACGTTGACGCGCCCACCTGAACATATCGTTTAAGGAGCTTTCATCGTGGGCCACCACACAATTGATGTTGACCGTACCGATCTGTGACAGCGCGGCGGCATGTTCGGTGATGATATTAAGGGCTTGCTGCGCTTTTCGATGCTGTTCCTCAGTGTGGGGCAGATTGTTAATAATAAGATATTGGGCGGGGTCTAGCGTATGGATACTAAAATTGATCGACTCCAAAACACCCTGAGTCATCAGTTGATAGAGATGTTGAAATATCTTTTCTGAGAACAAGCCGTGGCTGGTTATGGTCATCCGAAAACCATTGTTAGCCAGAACCTGGCTTAATTCCAAGAGATGGGGATACAGCGTTGGTTCGCCCCCGGTTAAATGAATTTTGTCCAGGCCGAGCGTGTGTCTTAGCTGATTCGCCACCCGAACTACCTCATCCACCTTGACCAGTTTGGCCGCATCATTCCCTTCGTGGTGGCAAAAACGGCAACTTAACTGGCAGCCCTCCAATAATTTTAGACGTAATGAGGTGTATTTTTTGAACTCAATCATTCTTTAGTTTCCGCTAAAAAGAGAAAGAGAAAGCACGTTAACAACAGAAAAGAG
>CAZWZZ010000946.1:0-2884 GCA_964638395.1 uncultured Caldilineaceae bacterium | reverse complement strand
CGCTATGGGAGGCCGTCATCGCCGGTCGCCTGGCCACCGGCTGATAAACCGGCCGGTTGGGTGATGGTCATCCCACAACACCCCCTCGATTTTGAAACTACGCTAGGCTTGGTTACAATGTTGATTGTTTCCCAATTAACCCAAAATCGGTGACTGTCCGAATAAGAAGGTATTTCTAAGTCGTAAATCAACCCTATAAAAAGTGCGCCGCAAAACGTAAAGTTTGCTGCCGAGACAATACGCTTACGTTTTACGATTTGCGTTTTACGAGCATTTCAACAATGATTCTTTTGGAACCCCCTGGCATTCGTCACCCAGGAAAACGGAGGAGAGGCTATGACTGTCGGACGTTCAACATTTAGAACAGGGAATCCCACCCTCAACAAACAAACCTTTAGTGGCCTGTCGCCCGCTGCCGATACGATGTCGCTGCAAGGGACGGTCAACAAAACATTTCTGTTGTTGATTCTGTGTACGCTATCCGCCGCCTGGATTTGGGGCCGGGCCTATGGCGCGGTAGAGCCATCCCAGGCCGGATCGCTCCAGCTATGGATGCTCGGTGGGGCACTGGGCGGCTTCGTGATGGCGATGGTGACCGTCTTCAAAAAGACGTGGGCGATGGTCACCGCGCCGCTGTATGCCCTGTTGGAGGGGCTGTTTCTGGGCGGGCTGTCGGCCACGCTCGAATTTCAATACCCCGGCATCGTCATCCAGGCCGTGGGCATAACCTTCGGCACGCTGTTCTGCCTGCTGCTGGCCTACACCTCCGGGCTAATCCGGGCTACCGAAAATTTCAAGCTGGGCATCGTGGCTGCGACGGGGGGCATCTTTCTGGTTTATATGGCCTCTTTTGTGTTAGGCTTTTTCGGCATCAACATTCCCTTTATTTTCGGCAACAGCCTCATCGGCATCGGCTTTAGCCTGGTCGTGGTCGTCATCGCCGCCCTGAACCTGGTCCTCGATTTCGATTTCATCGAGAGTGGCGTAGCCCACGGCGCCCCCAAATATATGGAGTGGTACGCCGCCTTCGGCCTGATGGTGACGCTGGTGTGGCTGTATATTGAGATTTTGCGGCTGTTAGCCAAGCTACGCAGCCGGGATTAGGAGCAATTCTATGAAGTACCATATTTGGACCACCGGTTGCCAGATGAACGTGGCTGATTCCCAACGAGTCGGCTCGGAACTGGAGAAACTGGGGTATCATTACACCGATAGTTACCGCACGGCCGATGTCATCGTGCTGAACACCTGCGTCGTGCGGCAGAGCGCCGAAGATAAGGCCACCGGCTTTTTGTGGAGCCTGAAACCGATGATGGAGGCCAAGCCGGACAAAGTCCTGGCCCTGATGGGCTGTATGGTCGGCGTGCGGGGCGGGGGCCGCTTGACCAAAGCCTTCCCCCACGTCGATGTCTTTATGCCGCCCAGCGAACCCGGCCCCCTGGTCGATTATCTGCTGGCCCGCGAGAGTGAGCAGGAAGCCCTCGAACATCGGCACAAGCTGCAAGATGAGGCCCACAGCCTGGTGCTGCCCCTCCACGAGCGGCACAACCTGGTCACGGCCCACGTGCCGGTCGTCTACGGCTGCAACCACGTTTGCACCTTCTGCATCATTCCTTCCCGGCGGGGCGTCGAGCGCAGCCGGCCCGTCGGCGAAATTGCCGCCGAAGTCCGCAGCCTGGTCGCGCAGGGCGTGCGGGAAGTAACCCTGCTCGGCCAGATCGTGGACCGCTACGGCTACGACATCCCCGACGGCCCCCGCCTGCAAGATTTGCTGCGTGTTCTCAACGACATCGACGGCCTGCATCGCATCCGCTTCCTGACCAGTCACCCCAACTATATGAGCGACGAGCTGCTCGACGCCGTGGCCGATCTGCCCAAAGTATGTGAGCATATCGAAGTGCCCAATCAGGCCGGGGATGATGAGGTGCTGCACCGCATGAAGCGGGAGTACACGATGGCTGCTTACTACCGCCTCATCGACCGTATTCGCAAACGGATGCCGCAGGTGGGCATCGCCACCGACATCATCGTCGGCTTCCCTGGCGAAACCGAGGCCCAATTCCAGCGTACCCTCGACACCCTGGCCGAGTTGAAGCTGGATGTTTGCCACGTGGCGATGTATTCCCCCCGCCCAGGAACCGTCTCGACCAAGCTGTTCCCGGATGACGTGCCCGCCGAGGAGAAGAAGCGCCGCCTCGACGCCGTCAACGCCCTGCAAGAGCAGATTGTGACCGACATCAACGCCGAATTGTTGGATCAAACAATGGAGGTGCTGGTCGAGGAGAAGCAGCGGGGCCGCTGGCGGGGTCGAACCCGAACCAACAAGCTGGTCTTCTTCGAGGATGAGAGCGACCGGGATTGGACCGGCCACCTGGTCGATTTGGAGATCACCTGGACCGGCCCCTGGAGCCTGCGTGGAACCCTACCCGGCCAGAAGGCCCTCAACGCCGAAGATGAACGGATGATGGTGCCGTTGATGGGGTGAACGTAACTAAGTTTTTCTGAGAGGTTAATTATGAACCAAGCCACAAAGCAAGAATTTTCGTTGACAGAGGTGCAGTCTCATCCAGAATTAGTCCTTGATCTTTTGGCTGATGACGATATTGCCCTAACGGTCAGACGGCAGGGAGATAAGGTGGTTGTCTATATGCACCGGGTTTATAGCGACGATGTCAATGCTATTTTGAAAGAAGCAACCGCACTCTATCAAGCCAAGAAACAAAGTGGTTACAGTAGAGAAGATGCGTTTGAAGATTTTATAGAGGCCCAAGAAGAGATCAACGAGTACCTTCAAGATAAATCGTGAAGACAAGTTTTCGCAGCCCTATAGCTTTTCTTGTTGAGTTGAGGTCCAAACTGAAACGTTAAAAATATGCCCTCACTT
>CAZWZZ010000945.1:0-2889 GCA_964638395.1 uncultured Caldilineaceae bacterium | reverse complement strand
CCCTCGATACGCCTTTTCAAGGCTACTCGGGATGCGAACCGCGTAACTCCTATTTTATTTGGGTGGGGGAGGTACCGCTACTCACAGCTGCCGTTGGAGCCAACTGACCAGGGCCGGTTCCAACTGTAAGATGGCGATGCCGAGGGCCACCAGCAGACCGCCGCCGACAGTGGCGATGAGGTTGGAGGGCAGTTGTAGCCCCAGGCCGGGGGCGATCTGGACGACGATGATCTGGATGATGACGGCAAAGAAGGCGTAGGAGAGGAAAAGGATGGCGCAGCGGGCCGCCCCGATGTGGCGCAGGCTGACGTTGTAGAAGAGCCAGGCCAGGCCCCGCATAAGACCGGCCGAGGCGATGACTGCCAGCGCCGCCCCGCTCATTGCCAGCGGCGTGCCGGTCAGCGGCACCAGCGGCGTCAGGAAGAGGCCGCCCATCACCAGAGCCAGGCCGGTGACCAGCCGGGCGTCGGCCTGGTCGAGGACCGGTTTGACGATGATGATGCCGGAGGCGATGGCCAGCGGAGCCACAGTGGCCAGCAGCTCGCCCCAACTGAGATTGAAGCGGAGCGCCTGCACGTCGAAGTTAATCAACATCACCCCCATCAGAGCGATGCCCCCGGCCAGCCAGCGCCAGGGCGTCAGCCGCTCCCCCAGAAAGAGGATGGCCAGGATGACCACGAAGACGGTTTCGAGCTGGGCCAGCAGGGCTACCTTGCCGGAGCCGATTAGCCCCACAGCGTTGAAGCTGGCCAGAAAGCCGAGCGTATAAATAAAGAGGGCCGCCCCGATGACCGCCAGCAGATTGCGCCGTCGCTTGACGATCTGGAAATCGGCGATGCTGTTAACCGCTGAGGTCAGCAGCACCGTCCCACCGATCAGGTTGCCGAGGATGATGACCAGCAGCGGGGGGATGGTGTAGGGCCGGATGGCCACCTCGCTCAGGATGAGGGAAAGCGCGGCGGTCAGCCCGGCCAGGAGGACATAGAAACTGTAGCGGGTTTGTGGTGTCATAAGCCGGGGATTATAACATAGGCCGGTGATCCCCGCCATTTGTGACATAGCCCGCAAGATTCAAACTGTAGTTGGGGTGAACAACAAAAATTATTGTGTCTGACTGATAGCTGACATAGCCAAAATAGAAGCCCAGATCGGCGCGATAGCCGGGCAGCAGCCGGACTTCTATAGATTTTCAGATAGACATTTTGAATCCGTAGGGTAGGCATCCCTATGCCTGACCCGCTACCGCATAGGGATGCGGCAGCTACGAGTCAAAATCATTTTCTGAAGAACTATAGCAGGTCGGCCCCGACCAGCCAGGCGGCGACGGCGTGGCGGGCGGTGGTCGCCAGGATCAGCAGGGGGATTAAAATGAGAGGGGGCATGGTGGGTTCAAGGCGCGATCATACGTGCTGATCGATTAAAATTGGGTTGCCGTCAGGATCGATGATGACGACACTGCCGGGACCTGTTGTATTTTCATCCACCTCGGTTTCGATGCTTACCCCTTGCGCTTTCAGTTTTCGCTGCAAGTCCCGCACATCGGTGAAAGAGTCAAGCGGCTGACCGTTTTGGTCCCAGCCAGGATTGAAGGTCAAAATATTTTTCTCGAACATCCCTTGAAAGAGGCCGATGACGTGATCGCCGTTTTTCATCATCAACCAATTCTGGTCCGCGTCTCCGGCGAAAACGTGAAACCCCAATTTTTCGTAAAACACTTTGGACGTTTTGAGGTCTTTGACATTTAAGCTGACTGAAAAGGCGCCTAATTCCATAAAAATCTCCTATTATCTTGTCTACCGTTGAAAATTGGTTCAGATTATAGAACAAGTGAGCTATCGCGTCAATTTCAGGTCTGGCTCTAAATTTAGAATTGCTGTCCTCAAGCCTGTTCCACCGTGATAACCACTTTGCCTTTGACCTGGCCGGTGGCAAAATATCGAAACGCTGCGGCGGTTTTGGGGAGCGGGTAGCGCCGATCGATCACCGGTTTGACCTGGCCGGATGTGAAAAGCGCTGTCAGCGTCTCCAGGTCTTCTTTGTTTGGTTGGTGCATCAGCAAGCCCATTTTTCTTTTTCCGAATTTTGAAATCAACGGTCCCAGGAAGATGGTTTGGAACACCCGGGACCAGGCCCCGCCGCCGAGCATCACATACCTGCCCTGGGGACTCAAGAGCCGCCGGTAATCGAAAAGGGAGCGATAGGTGACCACATCCAGAATGAGATCGTACCGCTGCCCTTGTTTGAAAAAATCCTCTTTTGTGTAATCAATGACCCCATCCGCCCCGAGGGAGCGCAGCATCTCCAACTTCGGGCCGCTATCCACGGCGGTCACGTGAGCGCCATACGTTTTGGCAATCTGGACGGCAAAGGTCCCCGTCCCGCCGCCCGCTCCATTGATCAAAACCCGTTGGTCCTTCTTGAGCTGTCCTTCCTTCAAACCTTGCCAGGCCAGCACGCCCGCTTGCGGGATCGCCGCTGCCTGCTCAAAAGTCATTGCGGCCGGTTTGAGGATTAATCTTTCTGCGTCGGCGCAGACATACTCCGCCAGGCCGCCCCAATCACGGGGGCCAAAGCCGGAGATGTCCCCGAACACCTCATCCCCCGGCTTGAAAGCGGTGACGTTTTGGCCAATCTGTTCAACCCGCCCGGCGATGTCACAGCCGAGTATCGGGTATTTCGGTTTGGAGAAGGCCCCCAGGCGCAGGATGAAGGGCACCCCGTGCAGGAGGTCCCGGTCCCACGAATTGACAGAGACGGCCTGGACGTTTAGCAGAACTTCGTTGTCCGCAGGCGTCGGTTTTTCCACCTCTTCGAGTTGAAGAACATCCGGCGGGCCGTATTTTGTGTAGACTATCGCTTTCATGATGATGCCTCAAAATTCGCTTGAAT